>CAMFLD010000098.1 GCA_945957245.1 uncultured Flavobacterium sp.
TTTATCAGTCCAAAACTTTTATTGACACCCCACAATTTTTCCTTTAAAATTTTACTTCACTTTATATTGTGAATAATACAAAAAAAAAAATTATAAAATAAAAAAAACACGACCCGGTAGTAGTTTCGGGTCGTTTAAGTCTCGTCAATGTTGTTTGTTAGGACCAAAACGCTTGTATTGGTGAGTTGTGTGTTCTTCTTCTCTTGACAAAAACATTGTTTTGTATAATCCAAAGTTGCTTCTTTTTCAATAAAAGCAGTTACATAATTTCAGTCAAATGTTACATAATTTCAATTTTATCGTTTTTGACAAGATTATTTTTTAGGACAATAAATTTTCATTTAAAATTTTTAATTAATTGAAATTCAATATTTTATAATTTATTTTTAAAATATTTCCAAAAAAATGTTAATTCTGGAACAAGCGTTTCAAAATAAGTTATATCTTTGTCCCAGAATTTTAAATTTATGGCACGCAGCGTTGAATTTAATGAATGCGAGATTATAGAGAAAGCTATGAATGTCTTTTGGGAAAAAGGCTATCATGCTACCTCTATGCAGGATTTAGTAGATGCTATGCAAATCAACCGTAGCAGCCTTTACAATACAATTGGGGATAAACACTGCCTTTTCATGAAATGCGTAACCTCGTATACTGAAAATGCGATGAAAGAAACCAGAGAAAAGGTTGCCAGAGAAGAATCAGCATTAGACGGACTGATAAAAATTATACGGGACAAAGCAGCTTGGGTAGTTGATTCTGAAAAAGGATGTTTGGGTATTAAAACCATATTTGAAATTGCTACTGAAGATGAACAGGTTAGAAATTTGCTATGCAAAAACAATCAAGTTTATCTGGAGTTTATGACCGATGTTATTCAGAAAGCTATCGATGCAGGAGAACTGGACGGAGAAGAAGAAGCTTCATTATTAGCCGAATACATATTGACCGCTTTTACCGGATGGAAGCAATCGTTTATTTTAAACGGAGATCCAATCAAGATTAAAAAAATGTCAGAATACCTGATTAAAACTATTACCCACAAGTAATATTTTTTTTCAATTATTTTGGAACAATCATTTCAAAAATCAATAGTTTTTGAAACGCACTTTTTCGTATCAATCAGCTTTAATTCTGGAACAATCGTTTCAGAATTAAGGTGCTAACAAAAGATAAATTTTAAAAAAGCAGCCCAAATTTTGGAACGCTCATTTCAAAAATAATATGAACACACGAATACATAATAATCAAAAACAAAAATCAATAACTATCAAATCAAGACTCATGAAAAAATTAATTACTCTTAGCCTAGTGGCTCTTTTCTTAGCAAGTTGTGCTAATAAAAACGGAGGAGCTCCGGCACCGGCACCGGCAACCTTACCGGTGCTGCAAATAACTGATGCATCAGCTACTACAGAAACCGAATATCCGGTAGCCATCCAAGGGAAAACTGATGTTGAAATCAGACCGCAGGTGAGCGGAACATTGGATAAAATTTATGTAGATGAAGGTGCTTATGTTGCTCAGGGGCAGCCTTTGTTTAAAATCAATGACAATCCTTACCGCCAACAATACAACAATGCGACCGCAAGTCTTAATGCAGCAGAAGCAGCTCTTGTCAACGCCCAATTGGAAGTAGAAAAACTGACGCCGCTTGTTCAAAACAAAGTCGTTTCAGATTATCAGCTGAAAATGGCAAAAGCAAATCTCACTATTGCAAAAGCCAATGTGGCACAGTCAAAAGCTGTTTTGGGAACAGCAGAAATCAATCTGGGCTATACAGTAATAAAAGCTCCGGTGAGTGGTTATATCGGAAGATTGCCCAAAAAACAGGGAAGCCTTATTAGTCCTTCTGACCCTGAGGCGTTAACCAAATTGTCTGATACTAGAGAGGTTTATGCTTATTTCTCTTTAAGTGAAAATGATTTTATCAATTTCAAATCCCAATATAAAGGAAATACCCTTAATGATAAATTAAAAGGATTAGCTCCTGTTTCTCTGGTACTTTCTGATAATACAGTTTATAACGAAAAAGGTAAAATCGATATGATTGACGGTCAGTTTGACAAAAATACCGGAGCTATAACTCTAAGGGCCAAATTTACTAATGCCAATGGATTGTTACGTTCAGGAAATACCGGAAAAGTTAAGATCAGTATCCAGCATCCAAATGCTATTGTGATTCCTCAGGAAGCTACGATTGAAATACAGGACAAAATCTTTGTGGCTTTAGTAGACAGCAAAAACACAGTACTTCGTCAGCCTGTTGTGGTTTCAGGAAAAACAGGAACAGATTATTTAATCAAAGAAGGTATTAAAACCGGAGACCGTATTGTGTTAAAAGGTTTTGAAAACCTGCCTGATGGCGCAACAATTATCCCGGAAACTCCAAAAAAATCGGTTGCAAAAATTTAATACAAAAAACTAACAAAATCAATATGTTACAAAAATTTATTGACAGACCCGTGCTGTCAACAGTCATCGCCATACTTATTGTCATCCTCGGATTTATTGGGTTAAAAGCTCTTCCGTTACAACAATTTCCCGATATAGCCCCGCCCGCAGTACAAGTTGTAGCACTGTATCCCGGTGCCAATGCCGAAACGGTTTTACGTTCCGTAGCTCCCTCTTTGGAGGAAGCAATTAACGGGGTGGAAAACATGAGTTATATGAGTTCAACAGCCAGCAACGATGGATCGTTGGTGATTACTGTAAACTTCAAATTGGGGACCAATCCCGATCAGGCAGCTGTAAATGTTCAGAACAGAGTTTCACAGGCATCCAGCCAATTGCCGCCCGAAGTGGTTCAGGCCGGAATTTCAACAACCAAACAACAAAACAGCTTGTTGATGGTAGTTGATTTATATACCGATAACGAAAAAGAGTATGACCAGACTTTCCTTGCGAATTATGCTCAAATCAATATTATTCCCGATTTAAAAAGGATACCGGGAGTAGGACAGGCCATTATTTTTGGAGGAAATAAAGATTATTCACTGCGTGTTTGGTTAAATCCGGCTAAAATGGCAGCTTACAACCTTACACCCAAAGAAGTGGTGGGAGCAATTCAGGACAAAAACCTTGAAGCCGCACCCGGAAGGTTTGGAGAAGGAAGCAATGAAGCTTTCGAATATGTAATTAAATATAAAGGAAAATTAAACAATCCTGCGGAATATGAAAATATTGTAATTCATTCTAATGCAGATGGCTCAGTATTGCGATTGAAAGATGTAGCCCGTATTGAGTTGGGTTCTTACACCTATGCCAGCGGTACAAGGATTGACGGTAAGTCGGGATTGAATATTGGTATTTTCCAATTGCCCGGTTCTAATTCAAGTGATACTCAGATTGCCATAAGGGAAATGATGGAAAAAGCTTCAAAAGATTTTCCTAAAGATGTAAAACACCTTATTCTATACAACACAAAAGACTCTCTGGATATGTCTATAGATCAGGTGGAACATACCTTAATCGAAGCTTTTATTCTGGTATTTATTGTAGTTTTCCTGTTCCTTCAGGATTTCAGGGCTACATTGATTCCGGCTATAGCTGTTCCGGTTTCTATACTTGGTACCTTCTTTTTTATGTATGTTTTCGGGTTTTCAGTAAACCTATTAACCCTTTTTGCCTTGGTACTTGCCATTGGAATTGTAGTTGATGATGCCATAGTTGTTGTTGAAGCCGTACACGAAAAAATGCACAGCAAAAAGCTTTCGGCCAAATCAGCTACTACATCAGCTATGAGTGAAATTACCGGAGCCATTGTTTCTATCACACTCGTAATGTCAGCTGTATTCCTGCCTGTTGGATTTATGCAGGGGTCAACAGGAGTTTTCTACCGTCAGTTTGCTTTTACTTTGGCAATAGCTATCGTAATTTCGGCGGTAAATGCTCTTACGCTTTCGCCAGCATTGGCAGCCTTATTCCTAAAAGATACCCATCTTAATGACGGGCATAAGGGAGAAGAAGCTCCCAAAAACTTTAAAGAGCGTTTCTTTGTAGGGTTTAATAGCGGTTTTAATAAACTGACTAACAAATACATCAACAGCTTAAGATTTTTAGTAAAAAACAGATGGATTAGCTTTGGTGGACTGGGTATTGTAATACTCGCTACAGCTTATATGGTAAAAACAACACCAACAGGCTTTATTCCATCGGAAGACCAAGGCTTTATAGCAATTTCACTTTCAATGCCGGCCGGAGCTTCATTGGAACGTACTAAAGAGGTAATGAAAGAAGTTGAAGGAACTTTGGGCAACCTGCCTTCGAAAAAAGTACTGAACGTCATTTCCGGATTTAATATGCTAACGCAATCCACCAGTTCTTCTGCAGGTGTTGCATTCATCTTACTTAAACCTGCAAAAGAACGCGGTGAACATCAGGATATCAATGATATTATGAATGATGTTCGGGGTAGATTATCCGGAATAAAAGGAGCCAATTTCTTTGTCTTTACTTTTCCAACAGTTCCCGGTTTCAACAATGTTGACGGATTGGATATTGTATTGAAAGATAAAACAGGAGGTAGCATTAGTAAATTTAGTGGCATCAGTACGAAGTTTGTAGGCGAATTGATGAAACGTCCTGAAATAGCCGTTGCGTTTACAAGTTTTAAAGCCGATTATCCTCAGCTTGAAATGCAGGTTGATGATGTCAAAGCCGAACAATTGGGTGTAAGTGTGAGAGATGTACTTCAGACTATTCAGGCTTATTATGGTAGCGCACAAGCTTCAGATTTCAACCGGTTCGGTAAATATTACAGGGTAATGGTTCAGGCTGATGTAACAGCAAGAAATACGCCTGCAACGCTGAACAACATTTATGTAAAGAACAGAATGGGAACTATGGTTCCGGTATCGTCCTTAGTTCAGTTAAAATCGGTTAATGGTTCAGAGACCGCTTCCAGGTATAATCTGTTTAATTCTATTGCTGTGAATGCCATAGCTAAGCCTGGTTTTAGTTCAGGTGCTGCTATCAAGGCTGTTCAGGAAGTAGCTGAAACACAATTGCCAAAAGGGTATACCATCGAATTTTCAGGAATTACCAAAGAGGAAATCACTTCTTCAGGTCAATCTGCTGTAATCTTTGGATTGAGTTTACTATTTGTATTTTTCCTTCTGTCAGCACAATACGAGAGCTATATCCTTCCGATGGCAGTTTTGTTATCAATACCAACGGGAATATTCGGAGTGTTTGCAGCCATTGGCTTGACCGGAATTGAAAATAATATTTATGTTCAGGTAGCGTTAATCATGTTAATCGGATTGCTTGCCAAAAATGCAATTCTGATTGTTGAATATGCTGTACAGCGAAGAAAGGCCGGAAAATCATTATTAGCTTCAGCACTTGAAGCGGCTAAACTTCGTTTGAGACCCATTATTATGACATCGTTTGCCTTTGTTGTAGGATTGACTCCGATGATGAGAGCTAAAGGACCTTCAGCTTTGGGGAATCACTCCATCAGTATTGGAGCCGCAGGAGGAATGATTTCAGGAGTTATATTGGGAATCTTCATTATCCCTGTTTTATTTATTGCCTTCCAATATTTACACGAATTGGTTTCAGGCAAACCTTTGGCGGTAATTAATAATGAAAAATTATCGGAACACTAATTCAAACCTAATTATGAAAAATAGTTTTAAAATAAAAATATTGATTTCACTGCTTTTAATCGGTAATGTTTCCTTTTCTCAAAAACAACAGAAAGTAGAAGTTCCCGCTTATTACAGAAATTCGACAAATAGTGATACCACAAGTATTGCGGATATAAAATGGAAGTCCTTTTTTGAGGAGAATGATTTAATTGCCTTGATTGATAAAGCATTAGCTAAAAACAATGATTTGCAGATAGCCCAAAAGAATATAGAGATAGCCCGATTGCGATTTGGGCAGAGCAAATGGGGAAGTATACCGAGAATTAACGGTTATGCTACTGCAACTACCACACGTCTTTCTGATAATAGTCTTAACGGTATCAGTGCCAATCAGTTTTTGGGGCAAAAGCATCTTGAGGATTATTCAGCCGGATTAAATTTGGCTTGGGAAGCGGATATCTGGGGCAAAATCAGGAACCAGAAAAAAGCGGCACAGGCGGCTTATCTTCAGTCTACTGAGGTTAGAAAGGCCTTGCAGACCAGTATTGTAGCAGCTGTTTCGGATGGTTTTTATGACTTGCTGATGCTTGATGCTCAATTGGAAATAGCTAAGAAAACCCTCGAACTCAATGACAGTACGCTTTTTGCAGTCAACCTGCAGTATGAAGCAGGGCAGGTAACCTTATTGGCTAAAGAACAAACAGAAAGTCAACGCCTTATAGCTGCACAACTTATTCCGGAACTGGAGAAAAATATCCAATTGCAGGAAAATGCCATTGCAGTACTCTCCGGAACTTTCCCTGAAGCTGCAGAAAGGGCCAGTAAATTGGAAACCATAGCTGTAAAGGATGGTTTGTCCGCAGGTATTCCTTCGCAGTTATTGAGTAAACGTCCGGATGTTAAAAGTGCAGAACTAGCTGTAAAAGCCGCTGATGCCAAAGTTGGTGTTACCAGAGCATCACTTTATCCTTCATTGAACATTTCTGCAGTAGGAGGGGTGAATTCTTATGAGCTTAATAATTGGTTTAATATTCCGGCGTCTTTATTTGGTTCCATAGCAGGAGGATTAACTGCTCCTTTGTTAAATGGCAAAAGACTGCGAACTGAATATAATGTTGCTAAGGCAGAGCAGGAGCAGGCTGTTTTACATTTTAAACAAACAGTGATTACGGCTTATGGAGAAGTATCATCAGCATTAGCAAAAATAGATAAGTTGGAAAAAGAATTTAAACTGGCCGCTGAGCGTGTTGCTACACTGCAAAAAGCAGTCAACAATGCTAATTTACTTTTCAAAAGTGCCATGGCGACTTATCTCGAGGTAAATATTGCTGAAGGAAATTTGCTGCAGGCTGAATTGGAATTGGCTAACATCAAAAAGGAAAGATTATCATCCAATGTTGAGCTTTACCGGGCCCTCGGTGGAGGATGGGAATAATTGATTTAACTAACAACTAACTAAAACTAAAATGAAAAATATGCACTTTTTTAATCCGTTGAAATTTGATAGCAAAAACAAATGCAACCATTATGAAGAAGAAAAAAAGGAAACTAAAGTAGAAGAAATCAAAGCTGAAAATCCCAGTCAGGATATATTGAAACTTAATTTCCATTTGTTTGATATTGATCAGGTATTTGAGAACTAACAGGTAAATAAACTGTAATTTTTATGGCAACGATTTTACTTTATCCAATATCGCTTATTCCGTTACGGATTTTATATCTCATTTCGGATGTATTTGCCTATCTGCTTTATCATGTTTTCAAATACAGGAGAGAGGTGGTTAAGGCAAATATAGACAGGTCTTTTCCTCATCTAAATGAAACAGAAAAGAAGGATATTGAGAAAAGGTTTTATCGGAATTTCTGTGACCATTTTATAGAGACCTTAAAACTTCTGACGATGTCGGAAAAACAGTTGGATCAACATATCGAAGCTGATTATTTGGAACTGGAAAAGATATTAAGTAATAACCAGAACTGTCATATCTATTTAGGACATCAGTTTAATTGGGAGTGGGCTAACGCTCATGTGTCGATGGCCTTGAAAGAGCACAATATCATTGTTGCCTACAAACCATTATCCAGTAAATCCTTCAATAATCTGATGTTAAGAATTAGGAGTCGTTTTGGCTCTAAAATGGTTTCTTCTCAGAATATGAAGAAGGAAATGGAACCATATATTAATCGGCAGCATGTTTTGGTATTGGTGGCAGACCAAAATCCGCTTGTGCCTAAAAAGAGTTTCTGGACTTCTTTTTTATCACAACGGACAGCATTTATTAGTGGCACAGAATTATACACAGCAGCCAGTAAGACACCAATCCTTTTTGCAGAAATTATAAGACAGGATAGGGGAAAATATAAGTTTGCTTTGACACCGGTTTTTGACTTTACGGAACAATATCAAATGGGGCTTATTACAACAATTTTCACGGAGAAACTGGAAAATACTATAAAAGACCATCCGGAAAATTATTTGTGGAGCCATAAAAGATGGAAGCATATTTATAAAAAGGAATATGATAAAAGGTTCTTTGACAGATCAATGTTATTAGCCATTAAGATATCATCCTGAGAGAATGAAGCGTGGGTTAGACGCAAATGGAGTTGATGGATGTGATTAGGTTTTTGTTTGAGCCCCGGGTTTAGGTTCTTTCCCGGGGTTTTTTATAGCTTTTATATAGCTAAACAGCACTATTTTAACTAAATAACTTCTTGATAAAAAAATAACTAGATATTTTACTTAAAATCTTTTTGCAGAATAAAAAAGGTTGCTATATTTGCAACCGCATTAAGAAATTGATGCACGACTTATTGGAGAAATGGCAGAGTGGTCGATTGCGGCAGTCTTGAAAACTGTTGACTGTAACAGGTCCGGGGGTTCGAATCCCTC
>CAMFLD010000099.1 GCA_945957245.1 uncultured Flavobacterium sp.
GTTAAGTACATGCCAATATTATTTAAATGATTATTATGTATGAACCGGGACTATCCCAATTCGGGTGCAAATGTAATGTATTATTTTAAATTTCAAATTATGAATTTTAAATTATTTTAATAAAAGTTAAAACCCTTTAGGTACGCCATTCCGAATTTGGAAGTTTCAACCTGCCTTTTTGAGACCTAGCGTACTATAAAGCCCTCATTCAAAATTTAGAATTTAAAATAATTTCGCCACTTCCTTATTCACAAACTCCAGAAAGCGCTCATCCGCTTCTGTAAATGGGTCTATAACATGGCTGTCAATATCAATTTGACCAATATTAACACCGTCAACAAAAAGCGGGACAACAATTTCAGACTTAACAGTAAAGCTACAGGCTATGTAATTATCCTGAGCCGAAACATCAGGAACAACAAAATTAGCGTTGGATTCGGCAACCTGACCACAAATTCCTTTTCCAAAAGGGATTACAGTATGGTCAGTTTCAGCACCTACATAAGGGCCAAGATGTAATGTCCTGTTTTCGTGGTTGGCAAAATAAAATCCAACCCAATTGTAATAATCAACATTATCTGAAAGGAATTGGCAAAGGCTTTTTAGCTTGGAGTCCCTGTCAGCATTTCCTTCAGAAAGTATTTTAATTACCTGTGGTTTTAAGTCTTCAAAGTTCATTTTCAATTTTTATGCAAAGGTAGCCACTGCGCTTTTTTTATTTTATATAAATTTGTTAAAAATTTACCTGTTGAAAAAACTCTTGCAGCAATACCAACCCTTTTTATTTTTCCTTGGAAAATTCATAGCCTGTTATCTGATACTAACTTTCATTTACCAAAACTATCTAAGTAAGTTTGATGCTTCTCAGGCCGAAGTGGATTCTTTTACACAAATGGTTGCTGATCAATCCGCAAAGGTTTTGTCCTGGTTTGATTCCAATTCGTATACTATGCCTCATCTCAGGGAACCTTGTGTAAAACTAATTTACAGTGGTAAATATGTTTCAAGGATTATTGAAGGATGCAATGCTGTCAGTGTGATGATACTTTTTATTTCATTTGTTATTGCATTTACCGGGAAATTGAAAAAAACCATTTTATTCATACTCACAGGAATAATTTTGATTCATATTCTCAATATTACCCGAATTGTATTTTTGTGCATTGCATTATACCATTACCCTCATTGTGAACACTTACTTCATGGTGTGGTTTTTCCTCTGGTTATTTATGGAGTTGTATTTTTGTTATGGGTAATTTGGGTAAATAAATATTCGTTATATGCTTCAAAAACTGTTAAATAATAAGAAACAAATAGGACAGATTTCGTTCCTGATATTGCTGTTGGTTTTAATCCGTGCTTTTGAGGAAACGATTTTCTATGACCCATTTTTGGAGTATTTCAAAAGCGAATATTCTAGTTTGGATTTTCCCAAAATTAATATCATCAAACTTTTTTTTAGCCTTGGATTACGTTTCTATCTGAATTCGATGATATCGTTATTCCTGTTGTATGTTATTTTCAGGGATAAGGAAATGGTAAAATTCTCAGCATTTCTTTATATGGTATTGGGATCGGTTTTGATGATTAGCTTCTTTTTTACCCTTACTTTTTTCCATCATGAAAAAATGACCTTATTTTATATTCGCAGGTTTTTAATCCAGCCTATTTTTATTTTACTTTTTATTCCTGCATTTTATTATCAGAGGCAAATAAAAAAGTAAGCCTCAATTTTCGTAACTTTACTACTTGGTTACCAGCCGTAATTTTAATTCTGTGGTTATGAAAGTTGTAAAGCACTCAGGAGCTATTGTTGATTTTGATCCTAATAAACTTGAGGCTTCTCTACTTAAATCGGGTGCAGACAAAGAAGATGTGGATAACATTATGAACCTTATAGCGGATCAGGTTTATGAAGGGATTTCTACAAAAAAAATATACAAGCTTGCTTTTGATTTACTAAAAAAGTGTTCCCGTCCCAATGCCGCCAGATACAATTTAAGGGCAGCCATACACATGCTTGGTCCAACTGGGTTCTTCTTTGAAAAATATATTGCCAGACTTTTTATTTCAGAAGGATATGTCGCACAGACCAATCTCTTTCTTTCCGGGAAATGTGTAGGTCATGAGGTAGATGTCTGTATCAAAAAGAACAATTATATCGAAATGATTGAATGCAAATTTCATCCGGGGAAGGACACTAACTCTGATGTGAAAATCCCAATGTATATTTTGTCCAGATTCAATGATTTAAAGGATAGAAATCATGCTGTTTTTTCTAAAAAAGATAAAATATCCGGCTGTTGGATTGTAACCAACAATAGGTTTACTTCGGATGCTATTGCCTTTGCAACCTGTAGCGGTCTGCAGTTACTGAGTTGGGATTATCCCAAAAAATTTAGTTTAAGCCAAAGGATTGATCAAAGTCAGCTTTATCCTTTAACCTGTCTTACTACACTGACACTGGCAGAGAAAGACAAACTGATGGTTTCAGATGTTATATTGGCTAAAGAAATTTTGACCAATATAAATTTGCTGGAAAAGATAGGAGTGAGCCCCATCCGAATCAAGAAAGTCATTAAGGAAGTTTCAGAACTTTGTAAATACATTTAACATGAAAGTCAGATTCTTAGGCGGAGCCGGAACAGTAACCGGTTCGAAGACTTTAATAGAAAGCAACGGAATACGAATTCTTATTGACTGCGGGCAGTTTCAAGGGATCAAAACCTTAAGGGAACTCAACTGGCAACCTTTGCCAATATTGCCGTCCAGTATTGATTATGTATTGCTTACACATGGGCATCTGGATCATTGCGGATGGTTACCAAGATTAGTAAATCAGGGTTTTGAAGGCAAAATTTACTGCACTTCTCCAACTAAAGACATTACAAAACTGATTTTGCTGGACAGCGCCAAAATTCAGGAGGAAGAAGCTGAACGTGCCAACAAAGAACATTTTTCAAAACATGAAATTGCTGAACCCTTATATAATTTGGAACAGACTGAGGAAGTTTTTCCTTTGTTTCGCACTGTAAAACCAGATGATGAGGTTGCATTGGATGCTGGAATTTCAGCGACATTCAGAAATGCAGGACATATTATAGGAGCCAGTTCTATAGAGTTGAAACTGGAAAATAAGACATTGGTTTTTTCTGGGGATATTGGCAGGGATGATGATGTCTTGATGTATGCTCCGGTAAAGCCCAAAATAGCAGACTATATTTTTCTCGAAAGTACTTACGGCAACAGAATTCATCCCGATACTGATGCCAAATTAGAATTAGAAACCTACATCAACAACACTTATGAAGCAGGAGGGACAGTTATCATTCCAAGTTTTGCCGTAGAAAGGGCACAAAGTATCATGTACCTGCTCTGGCAGTTGAAAAAAGAAGATAAAATCCCGGATATGCCTTATATCATTGATACCCCAATGGGAATAAATGTATTGGAGGTTTTTATGAATAATAGGAATTGGCACAAGCTGGCTGGGAACGATTGTGAAGAAATGTGCAAAATGTTTGTCATGAATACGGATTACGAAGAAACGATGAACACCATTTTTGCCAAACGTCCTAAAGTAGTTATAGCAGCAAGCGGAATGATTACAGGAGGAAGGGTTTTGAGTTATTTGGAACATTATATAAGCCTTCCGGAAACTACGGTTATAATTGTAGGCTACCAAGCCGAAGGAACCAGAGGAAGAAAGTTGCTCGAAGGAGCCACAGAGATTAAGATTTTTGGAAAGTTTTACCCAGTTTTAGCCAAAATTCTTGAAATAGAAGGCTTGTCTGCCCATGGCGACCAAAATGATTTGCTCAATTGGCTCTCAGCATTGCAAACTAGTCCTCAAAAAGTGTTTTTAGTTCATGGAGAAAACCAACCGGCAGATGAATTACGATTGAAAATACAGGAGCGATATGGTTATCATTGTTCAGTTCCTTTGATGGGGCAGGAGTTTGATTTGTAAAGTTTTAATATGAATTTAAGGATTTCATCATAGTATTTTAGTAGTTTTGTCTCATGGTTTTCAGAAAGCACATAAGCCTATTACTTACGTTTTTCCTGTTGGTTTCCAATCTAGGACTGGCATTTAATGTGCATTATTGTGATGATAAAATCGCATCGGTTTCCTTAAGTACGGTTCCGGTTTCAGAAAAAACAGACGAATGCTGCGGGGTGGTTGAAAAAGGATCTTCATGCTGTAATGATAAAATCATTAAGGCAGAAATCAAATCAGATCAGATTATTGTAAAGACACTTTCTTTTGATGCTGATTTTGTTCCGGTTGACGTTTATTGGAAGCCGTTATTTTATGTAAATGACATTAACTTCAAACAAAAGGATAAAGTTACTTACTACTGTGATGCCAATGCACCGCCACTTTATCTCCTGTACAGCCAATATACTTTTTACTCCTGATTTAGATATTCGATAACACATAGATTATTACGAATATATAAATTATGGATCATGAAAAACATATTGTTACTTCTGGTCTTATTGTTATCTACCGTTGCTTTTTCGCAGGAGGAGATCAAAAAAGATACCTTGAAAGAAGTAACCGTTAAAAGCAATAAGCGAAGCCTGAAAAAATCACTTTCAGGTTCGGCAAATACTACGTTTGTTTCCAGTAAAGAATTACTTAAGGCAGCATGCTGCAATTTGGCAGAGAGTTTTGAAACCAATCCGTCTATAGATGTCAATTTCTCAGATGCATTGACAGGAACCAAACAAATTAAAATGTTGGGCTTAACCAGTCCTTATATTATGATTACTGAAGAAAATATTCCTTCAGTACGTGGGGCTTCACAGGCATACGGGTTGTCGTTTACGCCCGGAACCTGGGTAGAAAGCATACAGATTTCCAAGGGCGCCGGAAGCGTTGTCAATGGCTATGAAAGTATTTCAGGCCAAATCAATACAGAATTGATAAAGCCTTTAAAGGATATTCCTTTTTATCTAAATGCCTACGGGTCTACAGACTCCCGTTTTGAATTGAATACTCATTTCAATAAAAAGATTTCCGATGATTGGGCTACAAGTTTGTATGTTCATGGAAATGCCCGTGTTGCTAAAAATGACATGAACAATGATGGTTTCCTTGACAATCCTTTAGGAAAACAGATTAATATTGTCAATAGATGGCAATATGCCTGCGCCGAAACCGGATGGGTTTCGTTCATAAACCTTCGTTATATGAATGACCGGAAACAAACCGGACAGTTGGATTTTGACCCCAATAGAGACAGACTGACTACAAATTACTGGGGTTCGGAAATCAATACCGAGCGTTTGGATTTCAGTTCAAAAATAGGATATGTTTTTAAAGATATGCCTTATCAGAGTATTGGTTTCCAAAATGCTTTCAGTAGCCACAATCAGGAGTCTTATTTTGGTTTAAACCAATACAACATCCGTCAGCAAAGCTATTATTCCAATTTGATTTTCAATTCGATTATCAATAATACAAAGCACAAATTTGCCACCGGAATGAATTTTACTTACGACAAATACTCTGAGTTTGTAAACCTTGCTGATGTGAGCCGAATTGATAATTCGGCTGGTTTATTCTTTGAATATACTTACGATGATAATGATAAATTCAGCTATATCCTTGGAGGTAGGTTTGATTATCATAATAGACTTGGAGCTTTCTTCACACCGAGGCTGCATGTGAAATATAATCCCTGGGAAAAAGCAGTGTTACGATTTTCAGCCGGAAGAGGAAAACGGGCGGCTAATATTTTTGCCGAAAATCAAAACCTGTTTGCCAGTTCAAGAACCTTTCAGGTTTTGGACACAACAGGAAAGATATATGGACTCGACCCTGAAATTGCATGGAATTACGGTGTAAGTTTTACCCAGAATTTCAGGCTGTTTGGAATGAATGCTGATACAACTATAGACTTTTACCGTACCGATTTCCATAATCAGGCGGTGATTGATGTAATGAATTCGCCTCAGCAGGTTCTGTTTTACAACCTAAAAGGGAAGTCTTATGCCAATAGTTTGCAACTTGATTTTAATTTGGAAATTATCAAGCACTTGAACCTTAGAACGGCATATAAATATTATGATATTTCTACCGATTATCTTTCAGGAAGTTATCAAAGGCCACTTCAGGCTAAGCATCGGTTTTTTGCCAATATAGCTTATGAAACGCATATTGCGGAACATGGCAGACAATGGAAATTTGATTATACTGTGAACTGGTTAGGTAAGCAACAGTTGCCTTATACAGCGAGTAATCCGGTACAGGATCAGTTGCCGGAATACTCACCATCATTTGCTGTGATGAATGCTCAGATTACCCGAACTTTCTCTGGCACGTTTGAAATGTACCTTGGAGGAGAAAATATTGGAAATTATCGTCAGAATAGAGCAATTGTTGGAGCAGATAATCCTTTTGGACCCAATTTTGATGCCTCAATAATATACGCTCCGGTTTTCGGGCAGATGTATTACGCAGGATTGAGATTTAAAATAAAATAAACATTAAATTTTTAAGTTATGAAAAATATATTTTTAGGAATTATGATGCTGTTTGTTGCGTTTTCAGCACACTCACAAGAAAAGAAGAATAAAAATGCCCAATACGATATTGAAGTAAATGGTAACTGTGAACAGTGCAAAAAGAGAATTGAAAAGGCAGCTTTTTCTGTTGCAGGAGTAAAAAGTGCCGAATGGCAAATCGACAGCCATATACTTCATTTGATTATCAATGAAGAAAAATGTTCGTTAGCTGATGTTAAAAAAGCTTTGGCTAAAGTTGGGCATGATACTGAAGATGTAAAAGCATCGGATGAAGATTATCAAAAACTGCATACCTGCTGTAAGTACGAGAGGAAATAATAATAAAAACTCCTCGAATCGTATTTTTGAGGAGTTTTTATGTCTATTTTTACTATTAAAATTATCGATTTGAAAACAAAGCTATTTCTTCTTTTATCACTGATTTATTTCACAGGATTTTCTCAAACCAAACAAGATCAAAGAGTATGGTTTGCTTATATAGGACAATACAAGGTTTCTGAAAAATGGGGTTATCATATAGAAGCTCAATTTAGAATGGATAACCAATTAGAGCAAAACCTTCAAAATTTATACAGGATTGGGGGTATGTATTTTTTATCTCCCAAAGAACATATTTCTGCGGGTTATGCCTTGGTTAAAACGTTCAATACATCATTGGAAAAGTTTTATTCAGAAAACCGACTTTGGGAACAGTATCAACTTAACCACAAATGGAACAATAATAAAAATATTATGACGCATCGTTTGAGACTCGAACAGCGTTGGGTGGAGCATCTTTCGGCGGTTGCCGGGGAGAGCAATACTGCGAATTACCAAAACCGATTGCGTTACCTGAACAGGAATTTGTTTCATATTGCCAATTTGTCATCAGAAAAGGAAGAGTTATATGGAGTAGTTCAGGATGAGGTTTTCCTGAACTTAGGAAATAACAAGGTGAATTCAACTTTTATCGATCAAAATAGGTTTTCGATAGGGCTGGGACTCAATTATAATAACAATATCCGCTTGGAATTGAGCTACATGAATCAGTTTGTTACTTCAAGTTCAGGTGCTGATGCCATGAATCATACTGTTTCGATTTCACTGCTTCAGAACTTAGATTTACAAAAGCATTAAATTTAACGTTCAATGCCAAAAAAAAGCAGTATTTTCACGCTCGATTTCTAATTAAAATTTTAGTCCATGAAAGATTGGATGCAGTTGCTGAATCCTGAATTTTACATTAACATGTCACTTGGTGGCGTACAGGTAGGATTGTGGATAGTATTGTTTATTGTATTTGCCGAGACTGGTTTATTCGCCGGTTTCTTTTTGCCGGGAGACAGCCTTCTTTTTTTAGCCGGAATTTATGCCAATGGTTATATGGATGAAGGAGTTTATCATCCGGGTCTTGTAGATCAGTTGTTTCATGTGGATAATCAGTTCAGCGGTGTGCTGATTTTGGTTTGCCTTGTGGCTACAGCAGGAATTGTTGGAAATATGGTAGGATATTGGTTTGGAGCCAAAAGCGGTTATTATCTGTATAAAAAAGAAGATAGCTTTTGGTGGAAAAAAAGATACCTTATTCAGTCCAAAGATTTCTTTGAAAGATATGGTGGCAAAGCCATAATTTTTGCCAGATTCCTGCCAATTGTTAGAACATTTGCGCCAATTGTTGCCGGAATCGTGACTATGGACAAAAAGAAATTCATGTTTTACAACATTGTAAGTTCCTTCCTTTGGTCGTTTGCACTTATATTTTCAGGACATTATTTATATGGTGTCTTTTTAGAGAAGTTTGATATCGATTTAAAACATCATATAGAAAAAATTGTAATCGGAATTATTTTGATTTCCACATTCCCGGTTTTCCTTAAATTCATGAAGAAACCGAAACAAGAAGAATAAAAAA
>CAMFLD010000100.1 GCA_945957245.1 uncultured Flavobacterium sp.
GATTATACTAAATTGGTTACAGAAATTTTGCCTTTCAAAAATCGAAAATCGTCAATCTACGACCTAAAATTCATTAGAATTATTATCTTTGTTTCTTGCTCGAAAAATCAAACAATACATGGGTTTAGTTACTGCCAAAGAAGTTGCCAAAGCAATTAAAGCTGATAAATATGGAGTTTTCGGGACTTTTTCTGGCTGGTTATTAATGAAGGCTTTAAAGATTTCGACTTTAAATAAAATCTATGACCGGAATAAGCACTTAAGTGAAATAGAATTCCTGAATGCTATTCTGGAAGAATTCCAGATTAAATTTGAGATTCCGGAAGAAGACTTTAAGCGTTTGCCAAAAGACGGTGCCTATATTACGATTTCAAATCACCCTTTGGGTGGTATTGACGGTATTTTGCTCCTGAAATTAATGCTGGAAAGAGAACCTGATTTTAAGATTATAGCCAATTTCCTGTTGCATCGCATTGAGCCAATGAAGCAGTACATTATGCCTGTAAATCCTTTTGAAACCCATAAGGATGCTAAGTCGAGCGTAATTGGGATAAAGGAGACGTTACGCCATTTAAGTGATGGCAAGCCTCTGGGTATGTTTCCTGCCGGTGAGGTTTCGACTTATAAAGACGGTCAGATTATTGTAGATAAAGACTGGGAGGAAGGTGCTATCAAGGTTATCCGAAAAGCTCAGGTTCCTGTGGTTCCGATTTATTTTCATGCCAAAAACAGCCGCTTTTTTTATTTTTTATCCAAAATAAATCCGGTATTGAGGACAGCCAAATTGCCTTCGGAATTACTTACGCAGAAGGATCGGGTGATTAAAGTCCGTATCGGGAAACCTATTTCGGTAGCGGAACAAAACGAACACAAAAGCCTTGAGGAATACTCAGAGTTCCTGAGAAAGAAAACCTATATGCTGGCCAACTCCTTCAATAAGGAGAATAATATTTTTGACCCGCGTAACATTGACCTCAACCTTAAAAGCCCTAAAAGTCCTAAGCAAATTGTACTTCCTGCCAATCAGGATAAAATTCTTGAGGAAATTGCCGCTTTAAGAGACAGTGATTTTCGTTTGCTGCAAAGCAAAAATTACATGGTTTTTCTGGTTCCGGCCGACCATATTCCGAATATCTTACATGAAATTGGACGTTTACGTGAAATTACTTTCAGATCCGTTGGTGAAGGCACTAATGAATCAATAGATTTAGACCGTTGTGATTCTTATTACCACCACATGTTCCTGTGGGATGATGAAACACAACAAATTGCCGGTGCCTACCGTATGGGATTGGGTTCTGAAATCTTTCCTAAATATGGTATAGAAGGTTTTTATCTTCAGGATTTGTTTAGGTTTGAACCCGAATTATACGGTATGATGGAGCAGTCCATCGAAATGGGAAGGGCATTTATAGTAAATGAATACCAGCAGAAACCAATGCCGTTATTCCTGCTTTGGAAGGGAATTGTTCACACCACCCTGCGTTATCCTGAACATAAATATTTAATCGGGGGAGTGAGTATCAGCAATCAGTTTACCGAATTCTCCAAATCGCTTATGATTGAATTCATGAAGTCTCATTATTACGACCCTTATGTAGCGCAATACATCCATCCGAAAAAGGAATTTAAAGTGAAGCTGAAAGATGCTGACAAGGATTTTGTATTCAGCGAAACCGAAGCCGACTTGAATAAATTTGACAAAATAATTGACGAGGTAGAGCCAGGATCATTGCGCTTGCCGGTTTTAATTAAAAAATACATTAAGCAGAATGCCCGTGTGGTAGCTTTTAATGTTGACCCGATGTTTAACAATGCGGTTGATGGACTAATGTACATCAGAATTGCCGACTTACCTGAAAGTACCGTTAAACCGGTTATGGAAGAATTTCAGGCCGAATTGGAAAGAAAAGAGAAGAATTACAAATAGGACAATCTAAAAAAGAAATCCCTACAAAAACTAATCTTATGCTTTATAGCTGGCTTTCTTAAAAAATACGGTCACTGCCAATACCAGTAAAATTCCCTGAATAGTAAAAAAGAACATTGGGTTGAAAAAAGCTCCGGAGATATAGCTACATCCCATTCCAAAGGCAATCAAACCAATACCAATCAGTAGTCCCTGAACTCTGGCAAAATGCTGTCCTTCTTTGATTGGTTTTGCCAGAAAGAGCATCCAAAAACCGGAAAGCAGCATCATGATGGAAGAATATATCCAAATCATCTGCATACCTTGAGTTGCCTTGCCATTGATTTCTCCTTTTTGTATATGCTCTAAAATTGCCGGATACCCCATAAAAGCATGCGGAATAAACTGCAGGCAGGTCATTATACCTACAAGCAAAACCAAGAGATAACTAATCTTATTCATATAATGCAATGATTTTATCTGCGATGACTTGTGCCAATTTTTGATGGCTTTCATAGGTCCAACCAGCTATATGCGGGGTTAGTAATACATTTTCGGCATTTAACAAATATTCAAATGCTTTAGGTTTTTCTGTATCGATAAATAAATTTTCAAAAGACAGTTTTTCATATTCCAGCACATCTAAACCTGCTCCAAGTATCTTGCCGGATTGCAGGGCTTCAACTAAATCTTCTGTTACAACATTCTTCCCTCTTGAAGTATTGATAAACCAGAATGGTTTGGTAAATGCTCTGATAAAATCAGCCCTGACCATTTTATCCGTTTCGGGAGTCCAGGGAATATGGAGGCTCAAAACATCTGCTTTTGCCTGTAATTCACTTAAGGAAACCTGTGTAGCATTTTCATCACCAATATTTGGCAGAATATCATGGCATAAAACTTCTACATCAAAGCCACGCAGTTTTTTGGCAAATGATTTTCCCATATTACCATAACCAATAATGCCGACTGTTTTGCCTTCCAGCTCATACCCTCTGTTTCCTTCCCGAACCCAGTGTCCTTCCCGAACCATTTTATCGGCACGGTTGAGTTTGTTCATTAACGAAAGTAACATGCCAAGAGCATGTTCGCCAACAGCATTCCTGTTGCCTTCCGGAGCTGCAATAAGATGAATATTTTTAGAAACTGCATAATCACAATCGATACTTTCCAATCCGGCACCTACACGGGCTATAAACCTTAGATTAGTAGCTTTATCCATAAATTCCCTGTCGATTTTAAACCGGCTGCGGATAACAATTCCGTGATAATTTTGGATTTTAGATTCTATTGCTGTTTTTGAAGAAGTAAAATCCGCTTCATTTTGAAAACCTGCCTGCTCCAATTGTTCCCATAACAAGGGATGATTACTATCAATATGGAGAATTTTGACATGCTGATTAGACATAGTTGTAATTGAAAAAGTAAATATAGTATTTATAAAAACACCGAAACACATTCATCATAAATAAAAAAGCCATCAAAAAATGATGGCTAAAGTTGGCTTTATGGCGTGTACACAATGAATTTATTTTTTCAACATCTCCATCACTGTTCCTAATAATACATTGGCTCCTGTTGCTAAATCTTCGTATGAAGAATATTCTAATGGATTGTGGCTGATACCGTCTTTGCAACGCACGAATATCATTCCGTAATCGCAGGCGTAGGATAATGCAAGAGCATCGTGGAAAGGGCCACTCATTAATTCGGGTGCATCGAGATTTAATTTTTCGCACTCGGAATGAATGATTTGCTTAATCCAGTCTGCACAATAACGAGGTTCGCTATTGGTGTCTTCAGATATGGAATATTCCAGTCTATGTTTGGCACAGATAGCTTCAATACGATCCCGGAGTTGTTTTTCGTATCGATTTCTTCTATCAAGGTCAATATCCCGTAAATCAACGGTCATTTCTACTTCTTCTGCGATAATGTTTCTTGAAGCCGGGAATACTTTTAAAGTTCCTACGGTACCAACTGTTGGGTTTCCGGGAACCTGCGTGGCAATTTCGTTTAGGGCAATTGTAATTTCAGCTGCTCCCATCATGGCGTCACGGCGCATCGGCATTGGAACTGAACCTGCATGACCCGCCATTCCTTTAAGCTTAACGGTCCACCACAAGGGTCCTGATATCCCTGAAACTACACCAATAGGTTTTTGGGCTACGTCTAAAATTGGTCCTTGTTCTATATGCAATTCCAGGAAGCAAAAAATGCTTCCGGGTTTGTATTCTGATTCTTTGAATTGAGTAATATCACATCCAAAATCTTTTAGCGCCTGCTCTCTGGTAATTCCATCCTGATCAGCCCGCTGAAGTTCACCTTCTTCAAGTTTTCCCAGAATTCCTCTTGAACCAAAAAGTCCTTTATTGAACCGCCAGCCTTCTTCATCAGCAAACGAAATTACTTCAATAGAACGTTCAGGCTGAATGCCATTTTCGTAGAGTGTCCGCACTACTTCTATGGCACAAAGCACTCCGGCTACTCCATCAAAACGACCTCCATAAGGTTGTGAGTCAAGATGCGAGCCCATCATCAGAACAGGTAAATCAGGATTTTTTCCTTCAAGTCTTCCAATAAGGTTTCCGAAATTATCAATATGAACAGCCATTCCGGCTTCCTTCATCCAGGAGCCTGCCAATTCAAACCCTTGTTTTTCAAGAGCAGTATGCGCCGGACGACAGGTTCCTGTTTCGCCTATTTTTCCGATTTCAGACATCGCTTCAAAGTAACTCTGAAGGCGTGCGTTATTAATTTTCATATTTTTTTAGAGTAAAGAAGAAAGAAAAAAGAAGAAAGATTAGACTTCTAAATTTGAAAATCTTTTGTCTTGCTTCTTGTTTCTTGCCTCTAATTAATGATCATTCAACGGACGGCCTTCTCTTTGCCAGTCTTTCCAGTTTACATATTCCGGAGCTACACGGTGTTCGACCATTGTAATACAATTGTCTACCGGGCAGACCAACTTACATAAATTACAGCCTACACATTCCTTTTCGTTTACTGTGTAGTTATTGTATGGATTGCCTCTTTCAATATTTATGGATTGATGAGACGTATCCTCGCAGGCGATAAAACAAAGTCCGCAGTGGATGCATTTATCCTGATCAATATTGGCGATATGATGGTAATTGATATCTAAATCTTCCCAATGAGTGATTTTCTCTACTGATTTTCCGATGAAATCGGTAGTTTTCTGGAATCCTTTTTCGTCCATCCAGTTGCTTAATCCTTCACACATATCTTCTACGATACGAAAACCGTGATTCATGGCAGCCGTACAAACCTGAACGGATGTTGCTCCAAGAAGCATAAATTCTACGGCGTCTTTCCAAGTACTTACACCACCAATTCCTGAAATAGGAACTTTAGACGTATATGGGTCTTGGGCAACGGTTGTCAGCATTTTAAGCGCAATTGGTTTTACCGCCGGACCGCAGTAGCCTCCAAAAACACTTTGTCCCGCAACATAAGGGTTAGGTACCAATGTATCTAAGTCCACTCCGGTTACACTTTGAATCGTATTAATCAGACTTAAGGCATTGGTTCCGCCTTCAACAGCGGCTTTTGCTGTTGGTACTACCGAATGCACATTAGGTGTAAGTTTAGTAATTACCGGAATAGTGGCTTTTTCCATTACCCATTCCACTACCATTTTAGCTATTTCCGGATCCTGTCCTACGGCTGCTCCCATGCCTCTTTCGGTCATTCCGTGTGGACAGCCAAAATTCAATTCGAAGCCCATGGCTCCGGCATCTTCGGCTTTTTTGATAAGCTCATGCCAGGCTGCTCTGTTGTTATCTGCCATAAGTGAAACAATCATAGCCCTGTCCGGAAACATTTTTACCACTTCGGTAATTTCACGTAAGTTAATTTCGAGTGGACGGTCGCTGATAAGCTCGATGTTATTGAATCCCATCATTCTTTTCCCTCCATAATTTACAGAGGAATAACGAGAAGAAACATTCTTAACCTGAGAACCAAGTGTTTTCCATACAACACCGCCCCAGCCTGCTTCGAAAGCGCGGACAACATTTATTTTTTTATCGGTTGGAGGTGCACTGGCCAGCCAAAATGGATTGGGTGATTTTATTCCTAAAAAATCGGTTGATATATCTGCCATTTTCTAATATTTTAAATTATAAATTTTGAATTTTGAATTAGTTATTGAATGTTGGCTTCAACTCTGATTCTATAATATAATCTGGACTAACAATGTGTTTTAAAATTGCTGCAGCGCCATCTTTTCCTGCCTGAACGGCATCGACTACTTCACGCCCGCCGTTTACGCAGTCGCCTCCTGCAAAAACTCCGGCTAACTTGGTAGCTGATTTTCCGTTTACTGCAATTTTTCCATTATTGTTTTCAATATTGTTGGTATTTACTAAAGCACTGAAAGGCATTTGTCCTGCGGCTTTGATTACCATGTCTACATCAAGTGTAAAAGTCTCTCCTGAAGCTATCGGACTTCTTCTGCCACTGGCATCAGGTTCACCTAATTTCATTACATCGCAAACCAATTGACTTACTTTTCCGTTCTCCCCTTTGATTTCTTTTGGAGCGGCTAACCATTCTATTTTGCAACCGTCTAATTTGGCAATGTCCAATTCTTTTTGGGTGCATGGCATTTCGGCCTGCGTTCTACGGTATACCAAAGTCACCTCAGAAGCGCCTAATCTTTTGGCTTGAGTTGCAGCATCAATGGCTGTCATTCCCATTCCGATTACGGCTACTTTATCGCCTACGGCTATTTTTGAATACTCATTATTCCGCAATTCATAAATAAATTTAATGGCATCTTCCACTCCTTCTAAACCTTCTCCCGGAATATCGAGCTGGCGTGCCATTCCAACGCCAAAAGCCATATAAACGGCATCGTAGTTTTGTCGCAAATAATCAAGCGTTACATCTTTACCAAATTCCTGATTGTATTTGATTTCAATGCCTCCAATAGAAGTAATATAATTTACCTCATCTTCACAGAATTCAGGCGTTACTTTATAAGCTGCAATTCCGTAAGTCATCAATCCGCCGCCTTTAGCTTCTTTTTCGTAAATGGTTACATCGATACCTTCCCTGCTTAAGGTGTGTGCACAGCTCAATCCAGCCGGGCCTGCTCCCACAATAGCTACTTTCTTTCCTTTAGAAGGTTTTCTGTCAAATAACTGCCAGTTATTTTCCATGGCCTTTTCGGTGGAATACCTTTGTAATCGAGCGATATTGATAGGTTCTTCGTGCATCATATTATACACACAGGCACCTTCACATAATTTTTCTACAGGGCAGACTTTGCTGCAACCTGCTCCCATGATGTTGGAAGATAAAATTGTATGTGCCGAACCTTTAAGGTTTTCTGTAGCAATCTGTTTGATAAATTTTGGTACGTTGACTGAGGTTGGACACGACTTCATACAAGGCGGGTCATAGCAGAACAGGCAACGGTTGGCTTCGGTTAAAGCCGCATCTTTCGTTTCAAACGGCGGATGGATATCAGCAAAGTTTTCCTGATATTCAGCTGCGGTTAATCGGTTATTTTTGATACTCATATTTTGGTTGGGTTAATAGTATTATTTTGAATTTTGAATGATTTTCATTTAAGTTTGTTTTATAAGTTATGGAGCTACAATCTCTCCATAGGTTTCTGGTCTTCGGTCTCTGTAGAACTGCCATTTGCCACGGATTTGTTCGATTAAATCCAAATCAAATTCGGCTACCAATAGTTCGTCTTTATCTTCAGAAGCACAGGCAAAAATTTCACCAAGTGGATTCACGAAATAAGAAGTCCCGTAAAAACGGCCCAGATTCCATGGTTTTTCTTCTCCTACACGGTTGATACAACCCATGAAATAGCCATTAGCAACAGCATGTGCAGGTTGTTCCAATTTCCATAAGTATTGGGATTGTCCAACGGTAGTGGCTGAAGGATTGTACACGATTTCAGCTCCGTTTAACCCAAGACATCTTGCTCCATCAGGGAAGTGCCTGTCGTAGCAAATGTAAACGCCCACTTTAGCATATTTTGTCTGGAAAACCGGATAACCTAAATTTCCGGGCTTAAAGAAATATTTTTCCCAAAAACCTCCTGTTTGTGGAATATGATTTTTTCTGTATTTGCCTAAATAGGTTCCATCAGCGTCTATAACGGCGGCGGTATTGTATAGTACTCCGGCCTGATCTTTTTCATATACCGGAACGATAATTACCATGCTATATTTTTTGGCATATTCCTGCATTCTCTCTGTCGTTGGTCCCGGTACTGATTCTGCTGAGGCGTACCATTTGCTGTCCTGACCCGGACAGAAATAAGGTGTATTGAAAATTTCCTGAAAACAAAGAATCTGGACTCCCTGCCTTCCGGCTTCTTCAATATAAGGAATGTGCTTTTGCAGCATCGCCTCCTTGATTTCTTCAATAGTTCCTTCGCCTTCTGTTTTGGCCAAACTCAAATGA
>CAMFLD010000101.1 GCA_945957245.1 uncultured Flavobacterium sp.
CAGAATATCAATATCCACCTGAATTATTAACAAGTGGCAAACCCAATATGTCTGCATTAGTTAATGCAAACAGAATAAATCAACCTATAATTACTCAATCTTTTAAAAATGGTAATCTTCTAAATTCACAAGAAACAGTTTTTGCTAATGATGCATCAACCAGTAATTATATATTACCAAAATACATTTATTCTGCAAATTTTCCAAATATGTTACCTTCTATTTCAAATATTGGAAATCTAGAAAAAAAAATAACCTATGAAGCTTATGATTCCAAAGGTAATTTAACAGAATATACTCTTGAGAACAGTATACATGTCTCCATCATTTGGGGTTATACTAAAATTTATCCTATAGCAAAAATTGAAAATTCAACAAATGCACAAATTAAAACAGCATTAGGTATTACTGATTATAATTTAATTAATGAAACAAATATATCTGCTATAAATAATCTTAGGGGGAATCCTTTATTTAAAGATTGTATGATAACTACATATACTTATAACCCTTTAATTGGAATAACTTCAATAACGGATCCAAAAGCTGATTTAACAACTTATGAGTATGACAGCTTCAATAGACTTCAGTTCATAAAAGATAAAAATGGTAACACTCTTACCAAAAACGAATACCATTATAAACCTTAATCTACAGAGCAAAATGAAAACAAATATTATTCAATCTAAAGGCTCAAATGACAAATATCTATTAACAGATAAAATAATGGTAAAAAAATCTATACTATTAATTATCCTTTTAGTTTGTTGTTCCACATGGTCGCAACAAACCATTTTTTCAGAAAACATGGGTAACCCTTCAACAACCACTTCAATAACATCGAATACTTTTGCAAATAGTGGTTCATTAACTTATTCAACCGGAAGTCAGACGAATTCTGCTGATGTAAGGATAACGAGTCCATCAAGTGGTTATAGCAATGCTTCTGGGAGTGGTAATGTCTATTTTTCATCTACTTCAGGAGCTTACGGATTTTCAATTGAAGGCATTAATGCCTCTAATTATTCTTCTATAACATTAGATTATGGTTATAAAAAAGAATCAGCTTCTGTATTTGCAAGTTTTTCGGTAGAATACTGGAATGGTTCTGCATGGGGAGTTTTGGCTAATACTTCAACGGCATTATTTAACGAGGCTTCAAATGCTTCAGCAATTTGGTATTCAGCAAAAACACTATCATTACCAAATGATGCACAGATTAATGGCTTAAAAATACGATTTGTAAAAACCGGAAGCACAGCGATACGTATTGACGATGTTAAACTGAATGGTGTCCTGCAAACAACCCCAACAGTAATAAACTCATCTGTTTCAGCTATTTCAAGCACTTCAGCCACTTTTGGCGGAAATGTAACTGATACTGGAGGAGCTACAATTACAGCGACTGGTACGACCTATGCACTAACAACTGTTAACTCTAACCCTATTTTAGGGGGTACTGGTGTTTCTTCTATTACCTCTGCAAGCCCAAATTCAGGAACAGGAACTTTTTCAAACAATTCCGGTTCTTTATTTCTTCCAAATGTGCAGTATTCTTATAATGCTTTTGCTACAAAGACAGGCGGAGCTACCGGTTATGGAACTACAGCTTCTTTTTATACTTTAGCTACAGATCCTACAGCACCTGTTGTTTCCAACCCTACATGGAATTCAATAACAGTGGCCATTGGTTCTGATACCAACTCATCAATCACTACCTATGCCATTCTTGAAGTTAACTCCGGCAACTATGTACAGTCATCAGGTGTTTTAGGAGCAACAGCTTTTTTCCAAACAGCTACTAACTGGGGAAATAAAATTGTTACAGGTTTAACTCCATTAACCACTTATAGCTTTAAGGTTATTGCAAGAAATGGAGCTGGTGTAGATACAAATACCAGTGCATCAACGAGTGGCACTACACTTATTACTCCAAGTGTGGCAAGTGATATAATTTTTAACAGTAGCTCATCAACAAGCCAAAATGAAAATCTAAATTATGTACAGTATCAAAGTGATGAAATTAGCAACTCAACCAATGGTGTAGGTGGAAGCATTGGGGTTATGGGATTCTACTTAAGAGATGGCGGTTCAGGATTGAATGATGCCGATAATTTAAGCACAGAACTAACCTCAATTACTTTCAATGTATCCAACATTTCAAACATAAGATCTGCAAAACTATTTGTAGGTAACGCACCTAAAGGAGACACCTATCATGTGGCCAATAATGACACAGCCATAACTTTTTCGGGTTTAACAGGAATTGTTGCAAATGACAATAGTCAACTAGCCGTAAACTTGCGAGTAACTTTTAAAGATCAGGTAACGGATAATCAACAAATG
Source organism: uncultured Flavobacterium sp. (assembly GCA_945957245.1). Lineage (GTDB taxonomy): Bacteria > Bacteroidota > Bacteroidia > Flavobacteriales > Flavobacteriaceae > Flavobacterium. Next base: position 2,347 of record CAMFLD010000101.1, read on the forward strand.
CAATTTACAGTTACTTCGGTTACTGCAAAAGCAGGAGGCTCATCATTTACTCTAAATAATGGCGGTGGTGCCACATCTGCAATATCAGGAAACATCAACAGGATTGAAGTCACAGCGGACAGATTGATTTACGATGTGCAACCAACTTCTACTGGAATTGGAATAGTAATGAATCCAAGTCCAAGATTAATTGCTAAAGATATTTTAGGAAATAAAGATTTAGATTATAGTGGTTTGGTATCGATGACATCCACAGGAACCTTATCTTCTAGCCCACAAACAGCTAATGCAGTTGCAGGTGTTGTTACTTTTAATAATATAGTTCATATTAACGCTGATACTGGAATTATATTGACTGCGAGTGCATCTGGTTTAAATGGAGTTTCTTCTAATACTTCTTTTTCAATAAACACATTAATTGTTCCTACTTTTAACCAAGTTACTCCAATCTGTATGGGAGCTACACTGAATTCACTTCCTACTACCTCTACTAATGGAGCTCATGGTAGTTGGTCTCCTCAATTAAACAATTCAGAAACTACCACCTATACTTTTACACCAGATAATCCATCTGTGTACACTACTGCAACAATGCAGATTGTGGTAAATCCAAATACAATAGTTCCTGCATTTACACAAATTCCTCCTATAAATTCTGGTGGTAGTTTTACACTACCATTAACCTCTAATGATGGATACACAGGAAGTTGGCTACCAACTATAAACAATACAATCTCAACTGTCTACACCTTTACCCCTAATATTGGATATTGTGCTACAAATGCAACGATGACAGTCGTTGTTCTCAGTAATAACACTTCTAATAATGTTGCCACAGGGAGTGAAAACTATATAAAGACTACAACTTACAAAGAAGAAAATAGTAATAATCCTATTGAGAATATTACCTATTTTGATGGTTTAGGAAGACCAATACAAAAAATTGAAGGAAAACAAACACCAGCAGGAAAGGACTTAATAACCCATATAGAATATGATGCATCAGGTAGGCAAGAAAAAGATTATTTACCCTATATATCCACTCAAAATAATTTAAGTTATATAGCCTCAAGTACAATTGTTCCTAATCTCATTACTCAATATCAAAACATTTATGGAGATAACAATCCTTTTAGTCAAAAACTATTTGATCATTCACCACTCAATAGAATATCGAAACAAGCAGCTCCAGGAAATGATTGGGCTCTAAATTCGGGGCATGAAATTCAATTTGAATATAAAATTAATGCTACTAATGAAGTAAAAATGTTTAGTGCTTTTTCCGATTTTATGACTAATACTGTTACATTAAACAACAACTCAGGATCTGTGTTTTACAATCCTGGGGAATTGTTTAGAACAATTACTCATGACGAAAATAATAATCTGACTGAGGAATTCAAAAATAAAGAAGGTAAGATAATAATGAAAAGGGCTTATGGTACTTCAGTTGTTGATGGTGTAGATTCGACAGTATGGCATGAAACATATTATGTGTTTGATCAGTATGGCAACCTATGTTTTATAATTCCACCATCTGTAACAAATGTTTCTACTCAACTAAATGATCTATGTTACCAATATAAATATGATTACCGTAATCGTCTTATTGAAAAAAAATTACCTGGAAAACAATGGGAGTTTATGGTATATGATAAATTAGACCGTCTAGTTGCCACAGGACCAGTTGCTTCTCCGTTTATTAATCTAACTGCGGATGGTTGGTTAATAACTAAATATGATGCGTTTAATCGAATTATATATACAGGTTGGGAAAACATTTCTGCGACAAGTGTAACTAGAGCTAATAAACAATCTGCTCAGAATGGACTTTCAATTATTAATGAAAACAGGCAGAATTCCGGTAATATTGATGGGACAATAGTGTATTATTCAAATAATGTTGTCCCTACTGATTTTAAATTGCTTACAGTAAATTATTATGATGATTACAATTTTCCAAATGCACCAACTAATTTTGCCAATGTTGAAGGACAAGCTATATATAATAATACTGGAGTCAACATACCAAAAACTCTTAAAACTGGAAAATGGGTGAGAGTATTATTGACAGATATAGATAATATTGGTGATAGTACATACTTTTTGTATGACTTAAAGGGCAAAACAGTCGTTACCAACACTATTAATTACTCAGGAGGCTTTTCAGAGACTATTAACAATCTAGAAAAAATTACGGGCAGATTAAACTATAAAATAACTCGCACTTCACTTAATAGTAACAGTCAAACTATATTATTAAGAGAAAACTTCAATTATGATTCACAAGATAGATTATTAGTGCAAACTCATCAGATAAATGGAGGAACTGTTAATTTAATTGATAAAAAAGAATACAATGAATTAGGTCAATTGATAAGTAAAAGGGTTGGAGGAACTGATATTTTAAATTATAACGGGTTACAGAAAGTAGATTATAATTATAATATCAGAGGATGGACAACAGGAATTAATGATGATATTCCAACACAATTATTATCTCTTAACACCTCTGAAAATGATTTATTTGCTTATAGAGTAAACTATAATAAAGTTGAAAACCAAACAGCATATACAGGAACTAAGCTATATAACAGTAATATTGCTGAAACTCACTGGATAACTGCTAATGATAATAAATTAAAAAAATATGGCTATTTTTATGATGAATTTAATAGAATGAAAAACGCAGTTTATTTACAACCAAATGATGCTATTTCTGAGCCGGGCTTTTATAATGAAAGTCTTTCTTATGATAAAAATGGTAATATTCTGAAATTACAAAGAAATGGTGATAACAACATATCTCTTCCTGCACTTCCAATTGATGATTTAACATTTACCTATGCTAACAATAATTCTTCAAATCAATTAAAAAGTATTCAGGAGAGTTTTAATGGTAATCCAGCCAGCGGATTTATAGATGGTGCTAATAATACAGATGAATATGGATATGATGCATATGGAAATATGACAAGAGATGATAATAAAAGAATTGCTAATATAAAATACAATCATCTGAATTTGCCAACTAAAATAACATTTGCAACTACAGGGATAATAGAATATATTTATGATGCGGAGGGCAAAAAAAGAGAAAAGAAAGTTACCGAAACAGGATTAAACCTATTGTCTACAAAGTATTTCGAAGGTTTCCAATATACTGATGATGGTTTTATTTTATTTCCTCATACAGAGGGATACATCGGAAAAAATAGTACTACATACACTTACGTTTATAATTATACAGATTTATTTGGAAACATAAGACTTAGTTATGCTGATATGGATAAAGATGGGATTGTGGAACTAAACGAACATGTAATTGAGTGTCATGATGGTTATTGTGATGATTACTTTATGAATGGTATCTTAAAAGAAAATAATTATTATCCTTTTGGACTAGAACATAGAGGATATAATGAAAATAATGGGCAACCTGTAGATTATAAATATAAATTTCAAGGTCAAGAACGTCAGGATGAACTAGGTCTTAATTGGGATAGTTTTAAATGGAGAAATTATGATCCTGCTATTGGACGATTTATGAGTATTGATCCTTTGTCGGAAAAATATCCTTACAATTCAATCTATGCATTCCAAGAAAATAAAATGGGAATGGGAAGAGAATTAGAAGGTTTAGAATTAGATCAGTTCAACAAATATGCTTCTGAATTTGGTCACGCAGTAACTGGACTGCTAGATAGTTTTGAGGCAGCATTCTCTTTCGGTTCTGAAGAAACAATTGTTCCTGGCGTAGTAACGGTGGAAACCTCTAATACTACAACTTATAGTGGTAATTTTACAAATTACGCCATGAGTAGTCAGTATCCAAACTATGGAAGTGCTAATTTATTTAGCAAAAAAACCGAAGTGAAAACCGAGGTAAAAACAACAGCAAAAGCTACTGTTGTTGTGGAGGGTGTTACTGTTACTGTGTCTAATACTCAAAGTAAAAATGTTACAACAGGTGATAGAGAAAATCAATCAAAAGCTGTAGTAGGTGTATTATCTAATGGAGTTTTCGTTTCAAGAACATCAAAAAATGGTGGTAAAAGCCAAACTAGAGCTGGAGTTCAAGTTGAAGCTTCAACTAAAGTAACTCGTACTACCAAATTTAGTGTTTCAGCAAGTTTATCAATTGGCAAATAAATATTTTACTATGAAAAATAAAGGCTTTTTTTTATTCATTATCTTAATCTTTTTTAACTCTTGTAAAAAAACAGAAAGTGATGAAACAACTTTATCAACTAAAGATCATTCTTGGGAAATTCAAAAAAAAGGCTTAAAACCCATAATTATAAAATGGAATCAATATCAAAATGATACAATTAAAATAAAAACGCCTATTGATTGGAGAGTAATGAACTCAAAAGAGGCGTGGTTACTCTTTTCTTATGCTAAAGAGAATCCAAAATTGTATTTTTCAATTATGAAATATAATATTGATGAAATTAATTTGAATTCAGACAAATATATGGTTGAAATATTTAATCAAATTTCTGCAAAAACAGATAACTTTCGCTATATTTTAAAAAAGCTAAATTTTTCAAACGGAACGCATTGCTATATGTTAACAATATTTACAAAAGAAAAAAATCAAGATTACATTACTTATGATTTAATTTATCAGCCGAAAAAAATAATTTATGATTTTGCCTTTAAAACTTTAAACAATGAAAAAAATAATGAAATTAATTATCGAAAATTTCTTTTGATTGTAGAAAGCTTTGAATTTAAAAATGAAAAAATTATTGATGATTCAAAGTTTATAATAAATCAAGAAAAAAGAATGAAATTTGAAGATTTGAATTAATATAAATCATTTCCATTTTTAACAAATAAAAATGTATACATTAAAACTAAGAAAATACAAATTATTCTTTTTTTTCCTTTTTTTTCATCAAACTAATTCAATAGCTCAGGATTGGACGCAGATTGCCTCAATGGGTACAAATGGTAGTGAGCGATTTGGAGCAGTATCATTTGCAATTGATGGAAAAGGATATGTTACGACTGGTCAGACTAGCACCGAAACGCAAAAAACAACTTGGGAATATGACCCTATTAGTGACACTTGGACTCAAAAAGCTGATTTTACAGGAAGTTGGAACCCAAGAAAAAATGCATCAGGATTTGTAATTGGAAATAAAGGATATGTCCTTGGCGGACGTGATGATGTTAATCATTTACATCAAGACCTTTGGGAGTTTGACCCTGTAACTAATATTTGGACAAGAAAGGCTGATTATCCTGGTGGTAATAGAGAAAAAATGATAGCTTTCTGCATTGACAATTATGGATATGCTGGGTTAGGACTTAATGGAAACCGACAATTAGATTTTTACCGATATAACCCTGCAAATGATTCATGGACACAATTAACTAACATTGAACAAACTGCGTTTGTAACTGATACAAATGCCTTTGTTTTAAATGGTAAAGCTTATTATGCAACGGGATTAGATGTTAACAACTTCACAACGGATAAGGTTTACATGTTTGACCCAGCAACAGGCAATTGGACACAAAAAAACAACTTTCCTAATGGCCCAAGGGCATTTGATACCACCTTTATATTGGGAGACAAAGCTTATTTGGGTTTAGGTTATATTAGTTCAACTAATATAAACATAGCTTTTCCTAATGATATATGGCAGTATGATGAAATAAATGATACTTGGATACAATGTAATAGTTTTAATCCCGGATCAAGATTACTCCCTTCTACATTTACTTTAGGTGATAAAGCCTATATTGGCAATGGAAAACATCCTTCAGGCTACTCATTTTCAACTTTTTATTCTGGCCAGCCGACCCTTTCTACTAAGGAATTTTCGGTTGATTCTTTTAAAATAGCTTCGGTAAATAACAAAATAATAATTTCGTCTGACCTCTTAAAAGATTATGCTATTGATATCTTTGACATGAATGGAAAAAAGGTTTTATCTAAGGAGTTTAAGAACTG
>CAMFLD010000102.1 GCA_945957245.1 uncultured Flavobacterium sp.
TTCTTCAGTAATGTTTACAATGTAAACTCCAGTGTGTAATGAGCTAACATTAACAGCGTTGTCAGAAGTTTTAGTACTTAAAACCTGTTTTCCTAAAATATCAAAAACAGTAACTGTTTTTTCAGCATTAGCTGCAGTTTCTATAAACAAAGTTCCGCTTGTTACCGGGTTAGGATAAATACTCAAACCTTTGATGCTATTTTGTCTTGTTGCCAAAGTAGGAGCAGTTACATAAGCCCATGAATCTCCCATTCTGATTTCATCGATATCAATATTACCAGTTCCCGCTGTAGCGTTACCTGCCTGTCTGATAGCAATACTTGCTAAATTAGCTGTAGTAAGTGCAGTTGTTCCAGTTGCATTAGTAACTGTTGGAGTTCCCTCTGTGCTTCCAATAGCTGGGTTTACGAACAAGCTAGCCGTATTTGAAGCTCTGTCATATTTAATTACTACAAAATAGGTAGTGTTAACAGCATAATCTGTTGAAGAGTATGTTGGAGTTGCTGTTCCTCCAGGTCCGTTCAATACACCTAAGTTAAATGTTCCAGCAGTTGTACCGGCTTTGATATAAAGTCTAGCGTAGAAATTTGTTACAGTAGCTCCTGCAGTTGTTCCAAACATAAGGAAATAATTTCCGGTTGCATCTGTATTTACAGCTAAACCAGTGTCGTTAGGAAGATTTATAAGAGCAGAGTAATAAGCGTTTCCTGTAAATGGCGCAGCAGATGCCAAGTTAACGTCTTCTGAATTTCCTGCAATGATCTGAGTTCTGTTTCCTTGTGAGGTTAAGCCAGTGTATGATAGCGATCCTGCAACAATTGTTTGTTGTCCCGGAGTAGCTCCGCTGTGTGTAACCCAACCATTTGCATTTAAAGCACCAGTTCCTAAAAATGGGTCAGCACCTTGTGCAAGTGAAAAAGAAATTGCCAGAATTGACAATGATAAAGTGTAAAGTTTTTTCATATTTTTAAAATTAATTAGCCTACAAATATAAATACAAATTTCATTTGTAAAAAGAAAGATTGTAAAAAAATGTTTAATTAAACATTAATTAACAAAAATACAACTATCTGACAATTAGTTTTCTAGTTGCAGTGGTGTCGCCTTCAGTGATTTTGATGATATAAACTCCGGGAGGAATAGATGAAATATTCAGTTCTCGTGAAGAGATTGTGGTTTGCAGTACTTTTTTTCCCAATACATCAAATATCAAAATCTCTTTGTCTAAACTGGTTTTTGAAGTAATGTAGATTTTGCCATTGCTTACAGGATTAGGGTAAAAGCCTAAACTTTCTGACGCCTGTTTCCCATCCTGAGCAAAACAGGAAAAAGAAAGTAAGAATAAAAAAATATAAAAGTAGTTTTTCGTCATGACAACAATTTGGTTATTACAAATGTATAAAAAATATTTCAAATACTATACCAAAAAAAATCCTTTGGGAATTTCCCAAAGGATTTTTAAGATAAATAGTTTTTTTATTACAAACCAGGAGCTTTTGTAGCAAAATTATAGTTTGTCCAAGCGAAAACCGATTTGTCAGCACCTGTAACGGCAACATTGTTAAATACAAGTTGCGCAAAATCAGATAATACATAAGCTGGGTAAGCTCCAGAAGCATTGTAATTTGCACCTGGAATTGGGCTGTCAGCAGAAGTAGTTACACCAGTAGCACCGATGAAGTTCGGGCCAGTATAATTAAGATTGATATTAACAGCGCTGGCAATAGCCGGACCTGTACCATCGTTAAATTTCCATAACCCGTTTGTAGGGAAGTTTACCGTATCACCCCAAATTACTTTACAATTTGATAAGCTAAGTTTACAACCTGTTCTTAATAATCCAAGATTACGCAACTTATAGGCTGCACCAGTTGATGAACCAGAGTCAACACCTGCACCGCTGTAAACTCCAACTGAGAAATTTGTCAATGTTGGATTAGACATGTTAGCCGTGTTGGTAGGAGTTGAACCAAGGTCAGAGAAGAAACCGTCACCTTCAAACATACCTGAACCGTTAGTGATGTCCGTAAAACCGGCCTCACGAACTTCAACTACATTTGTAGCATGACCATTCCAGCCCAAACACCAGTCAAAAGTATCGTCAGCAGAGTTTACGATTAAAGCGTTTTCAACATTTACAGTTCCACCGAAAAATTCGATATTGTCATCAGAACCATCATGAAGCCAAAGGTTTTTTAAGATAGTACCTGTACCTTGTGCATATAATGAAAGGTTGTTACCTTCTTTTGTGCTGCTGATACGTGCTCCTGCGTAAGCGATTTCTACATATTCTAAGTCTCCTGATGAATCTGCGTCATCATTACCTCCGTAAGTAGCATCGCCAATTTCAGTTGCCTGAGTGTAAGAACCGTCTCTTGATCCATTAGGTGATACAAGAGTTGCTTTACCACATAAGAAAACTCCTGCCCAGTCTCCGGGATGTTGTGTGTCTGAAGTGAAAACGATAGGTTGAGTAGGAGTACCTACAGCAATAAGTTTACCTCCTTTGTTTACCTGTACACGTACGTTTGTACCCCCTTGAGAGCTCGATGTGTTAGCAATAAATTTAACTCCCGGCTGAAGCGTTAAAGTAAATCCGTCCAATACCGTCAAAGCACCGTCTAAAGTATAGTTACCTGCCGGTAAGGTAATGTTAGCGGCAACATAACCTTTAAGTGAGTTTGCGTTGTAATCCGGATCAGTTAATGAGGTAATCAATCCGTCCGGTGTGCCTTGATTTGAATTGCTGTCGCTGCTGCTGCAACCCATTACCATTGCCGAAGCAACGGCAAGCATAAGAAGTTTTTTCATGTTTTAAGTGTTGTTTTAGTGTTAATATTAAATTTATTTTTGAATTACGATTATAATTGCCAGTTAAGGCCAAAAACCAAGGTTACTCCTTTACGATAACTGCTGATTAGCGTGTCTGTAGTATCGCCTGTAACCGTTGATGTAGTTTTTTGTGTAAGCCAGTATCTTGCGTTCAAAATATTTCTGGCACCAACATTCATAGTGAGCTTATATTTTTTAATTTCAAAATAATTAACAAAATCAAGTGTCGGCACTGCTTTTTCGATTATGTTTTCACGAAGTGAAGTACCTACAGTATATACTTTGTCGTAGAAATAATTGAAGACTAATGTTGATAATAGCGATGTTTTGCTGTTGCTTGTGTTAAAGCTCAGATCGGAATTAATTAGCAACGGAGAGGCTCCCTGCATTCTGCCTTTGTCATGGGTGAAAAAAGTTGAAATAACACCCGTAGTCTGGTCATTTTGTTTTTGTTCACTATACAGATAAGAAGCATTTAGTCCCCAAGAAAAATCATTGTTACGGGCTTCGCTTTCAAAACTGTAAACTGTTTTACGGACTTCAAGCTCGGCACCCGCCACAAAAGCTTTGTCTGTGTTTACGTATGAGTATTCCAAAGCTGGCGAATTCATTTGGGTACGGCTGATAGGATCCTGTATGTATTTGTAGAAACCTCCAAATGAAATGATTTCTTTTTTCGATAAATAGAAATCATATTTTAAATCAAAATTATAACTGGTAGAAGCAATAAGGTAGGGGTTTCCGTATTCATTACTGTTTACATCAGAATATAAGAACTGAGCCATTTCCTTAAACTGAGGCATAGTATAGGTTTCACTTGCCGCTAAACGGATGGCGTTTTTATCGTTAAGGCTGTATTTTAAATTTACGCTTGGCAGCACAAAAATTTTATCAATTTTTGAAGGTTTTACCGTAAGGTCATTAACACTGCTGGTAAGGTTGGTGTCCCAATTGATGGTTTGTTTGATTTGCTCCGTACGAACTCCTAACTGTACTGTTAATTTTGGGCTGAAAGGATACAATAATTGGGCATAACCCGAAGCAATGTCTCTTTTACCAAGGTAGTAAAATGGCGAAAGCGAATTTGGATTGCTGGCACCACCACGACCAGTTCTCAATTCAAAAACTCCTGTGCTCAAACCGATTTGGTTAAGTACTAAATCCGGATTTTCGGGGTCAATAGTCGGACCTGAATTGAATTTGTATAATAGTTCGGTGAAATTAAATGTTCTGTCAGTTGTACGGTAGTTGCCACCTATTGTCAATACCACAGGTAATTCAGCTGTCGGATTGAAAGTATATTCGGCTTCCGCTTTAGCACCAAAATCATTTTCATTCAGTGTCGAAAAAAAGCGGTTGGTTTGTCCGGCAGCATCCGAAGCAGCATTGTATGTATTACTCACATCGTTAAATGCATAGGTGTTGGTTTTACGATCCGGTTCTGTACCACGCATCTGACTGTAAACAACACCAATATTCATACTGATTTTACTGTTAAACTTGTAATCCGCTACTACTTGGTTTGAAAATAAGTTGTTGTTGTTGTTTTGCTGACGGATTACCAGTGATTTTTCAGCAGCATCAGTACCAAGGTTTCCATTGATATCATCATCATAACCCAACAGACGGTTTACGTATTGCGAGTTGTTGTGAATGAAAAGTGAATTAAAGGACACACTTCCTTTGTCAAATTTATATTTGGCATTACCCAAAAACGATTGAGTAACTTTATAATCATAACGTTTAAGATCGTCACGACGGGTGTAGTCTCCTGAAAAGGTTGATTGTCCGATAAATCCGTGACGATAACCATAGTCACTATTATTCGAGATAACACCAAAAAGCGAAAGCTTGTTTTTCCCGATAGTAACTTTTCCGCCACCCAGAATACTGAAATTAGTATTCACCGGATTTGATACATTATTGGTTCTGAAGTTTGATTTAAAATCGTAACTATTTAGGTTTGTAATCGGATTGTTTCTTCCGTTTTGAAGGAACCCAAAGTAACTGTAAGCCCCATCTGCTACTGCAAAACCGTGCGCTGAATTGGCATTCGTATTTATACCACTTCCGGCTGCGATGTTGAACATAATGTTTTTATCAAGTTCCTTTGAGGAAATGTCAATGTTTGCTCCTGAATTATCTCCATATAAATCAGCGGAAAACGTTTTGTTGATGTTAATCGTTTTGATGATTTTAGAATTGAAAAAATCCAATGAAATGTTTTTGTAAACCGGATCTTCTGATGGAAGAGGAAGACCGTTAAGTGAAGTCGAATTGTATCGGTCGCCAAGCCCACGCACAAAAACGTTATTGACTCCTTCCTGTTTAGAAACACCTGTTGTTTTTACAACGGCAGCTGCTGCGTCTGTAATTCCTTTTCTCGAAAGTTCCTGAGCGCCAATGCTTTGTTTCATTTCAACTGCTTTTTTCTGGTCTGCCAAAAGTGCAGTTTCTTTTTCCCGGTTTCCAGTACTCTGTACAACTACATCTTTCAACTGATAGCTTCCGGAACCAAGAGCTTTATTAATAGTAACTACCTCTCCTGATTTTACTTCTACTTTTTCCTCAATGGTCTCATAACCTAAAAAGCTAAATTGTAATGTATAGCTTCCGGGTGCAATAGTTATGGAATACTTTCCGGCTTCATCAGTTGTTACGCCTATAGTAGTATCTTTAACTACTACATTTGCAAAAGGAAGCGGTGCATTATTCAAATCTTTATCAGTTAAAGTCCCGTTGATGGTTCCTTTGCTTTGTGAAAAACCAAAGGCAGTAATAAGTAAAAAAGTAATTATTAGTTTGAATTTCATTTTAGGTGTTTTAATTTCTGGTGCAAAGAAACTATCGCATTGTAAAGGTCGTGTTACTCCATTATTACCATTTTGTTCTTTAACCATTACCAAATTGTTAACAGATTAAATTACTGTTAACTCAGTTTTCATTTATCAATTCATTTTGTATTATCTTTATATTTACATCCGCAAAACAATAGTCAACACAACTATGAAAAAGAAGGACATTAAGATTTTACTGGTAGATGATGAGCAGGATATCCTGGAAATTGTCGGATATAATCTCTCCCAGGAAGGATATCAGATAGTAACTGCAATGAATGGTAAGGATGCCATAACCAAAGCCAGAAAGGAATTGCCGCAACTCATCATAATGGATGTAATGATGCCGGAAATGGATGGTATGGAAGCCTGTGAAAACATCAGGAAAATACCTGAACTAAACAATGTTATCATTACTTTTTTAACAGCCAGGAGTGAAGATTATTCGCAGGTAGCCGGATTTGATGCCGGAGCTGATGATTATATTACAAAGCCTATCAAACCAAAATTATTGGTAAGCAAAGTAAAAGCCTTGTTACGCCGTCTTAAAAGTGATGAGCATGCTTCTGAAACACTCAATGTAGGAGGTATAGAAATTAACAGGGAAGAATACAAAATCATCAAAGACCAAAAGGAAATCATACTTCCAAGAAAGGAATTTGAATTATTCTATCTTTTGGCTTCAAAACCGGGAAAAGTTTTCAAACGGGAAGAAATTCTTGATAAAGTTTGGGGGAACGAAGTTATTGTAGGAGGTAGAACCATTGATGTGCACATAAGGAAACTCCGTGAAAAAATTGGTGATGATTTATTTAAAACCATCAAAGGAGTTGGCTATAAACTGGAAGTGTAAATGAAGATAAAGTTCAAGAAAACCTATACGTTTGCGATCAAATCATCGCTCTATATAACGCTATTCTCTACAGGTTTCCTTACTTTTTTATTATGGTTCTTTCATGAATTTTCATTTGAAATTGTTGCAGCTTTTGCCGTTTCTATATATACCTTTTCTTTTTTTGTAATTCAATACCGTGTGGAACGGTTTATTTATCGGAGGGTAAAAAAAATCTACGATGATGTCTCCCTTCTGGAAACAGCTTCCTTCAGAAACCAGCCCATTACTACAGATATGGAAACCTTAACCAAACAGGTTAAGAAATTTGCCACCGACAAAAAGATGGAAATCGAAACCCTTAAGGTTCGTGAAGAATACCGTCGTGAATTTCTGGGCAATGTTTCCCACGAACTGAAAACACCATTATTTACGGTGCAAGGTTATCTTTCAACTTTGCTCGATGGGGCAATGAGCGACAAAAGTGTCCGCAAAAAATACCTGGAACGTGCCGAAAAAGGTGTGGAAAGACTGATCTATATTGTAGAAGATCTAGATATGATTTCCAAACTTGAGATGGGCGATGTAAATCTGGAATTATCCCGTTTCAATATTGTAGAATTAGTACAGAATGTCTTCGATTTATTGGAAATGACGGCCGACAAAAAGAACATTATCCTGATGTTTGACCGTAAATACAACCGACCTATTTATGTTTTTGCCGATCAGGAAAAAATCCAACAGGTTTTATCCAATCTAATCATGAATTCTATAAAATATGGTAAGGAAAACGGAACCACTGAAGTGACTATAGAAGACCTTGTTGATGACAAAATCATTGTCCGCATCCGCGATAATGGAGAAGGAATTGAAAAACACAATATTCCCCGTTTGTTTGAACGTTTCTTCCGAGTCGATAAAAGCGGTGCCCGAAGCGAAGGTGGTTCAGGACTTGGACTTTCAATTGTTAAGCATATCATTGAAGCTCATGGAGAAAAAATCTATATTGAAAGCGAATTTGGTAAAGGATCGGAATTCTCATTCACCCTCGAAAAGAATCAATAACTGTTTCCAGTGTACTTCTTTTTTGATTTGAGGCAAACCCTGATAAAGCTTAACATCTTCTAAATCCTCAATCTTAAAATCATCCTGTTTAGCATAAGGAACAAACCCATTGCGTTTAAGCCTTTTGGCTAAATATTCCTGTTCAAACTGTCCCGGAGTTGGGATAAAAAAAGCTTTTTTCCTTAATTTGGACAAATCCATAACCGTTGTATAACCCGAGCGGCAAAGTACCATTTCACTTTCATTAAAGGCAGTTTCCAGTTCCTCTGAAGTCATAAAGTTGTAGAAGGTAACATTGGCTACTTCCTCAATTTTTTGTTCCGGTTCAATTACGCCGCATATAAAGATAACACGGCCTTCAAATTGGAGCACTTCACGCCTTAGTTTTTGTTCCAAATAAGTGCGTTGCGGTTCCGGGCCTGAAAGGATTACCATCAGTTTGTATTTGACAGGAAGCTCTTTTTTCTCCAGTCGGCTCAAAGGACCAAGATAGCGGAGTTCTAATTTGTTTTTCTTCAAATGACCGAGCTTTCCTGTAAGGTTGGGCTGTTTTTCCATATCCGGAACCCAGCATTCAGTGAATTTTTTGATAAAATGCTGATGCATTTTACTTGAAATCCAGGTTGTTTTTCCTGATAAAACATTCAGTTGGTGCGTGATAAAAACACTTGGAATTTTCTTGCTGTAAACTCCCAATCGGTTATCCGATATAATACCGTGGAGG
>CAMFLD010000103.1 GCA_945957245.1 uncultured Flavobacterium sp.
GGGTAATATTGACTACAACCGTATTAGTTTATTCTCTACTGCCGATTACGGACTTACTTTTTCCTATGCCCGCCGTCCTACCCTAATTGAAGGTTTGCGCTATGGTGTCAATGCCAAAGTAATCCGAAGGGTCATTGGGGAATTTGCCAGTTCGTGGGGATTTGGTTTTGATTTTGGTCTACAATATGAAAGCAATGATTGGCATTACGGATTAATGCTTAGGGATATTACCACAACATACAACGTATGGGCCATCGATGAGGATAAATATAATGCTATCAAAGATGCCGTTTCAGGACAGAATCAAGACCCACCGGAGAGTACCGAAATTACTTTTCCTAAGGCGCAACTTGGTATCGCTAAAAAATTTGAATTCCACTACGATTATACTTTATTGGCAGCAGTCAACCTGAACATGCAGTTTACAAAAACGCATGATATTCTTGCTTCGTCTGCAGTAAGTATAGATCCTGCCTTAGGGCTTGAATTTGGGTACACCGATTTGGTTTTCCTAAGAGCTGGTGTGGGTAACTTTCAAAATGTAGAGCAGATTGATGGTACAACCAAAGTAAATTTCCAACCCAATATCGGACTAGGCTTTAAATACAAAGGCATTCAGGTGGATTATGCGCTTACGGATTTAGGAGATCAAAGTGCCGCTTTATATTCCAATATCTTTTCCGTAAAAGTTGATTTAAGTATCTTTAGATAATATTATGCTCAAAAAACTATTTTCCTTTTCCTTTATTCTGTTAAGTTTAAACATTTTTTCACAAGGGCAGCAACTCTCAGAAAATGCTCAGGTGAGTGTATTTACCTGTGACCGTGGGGAAGAACTATATTCCACTTTTGGCCATACAGCGCTTAGGATAAAAGATCCAAACAATGCATTGGACGTAGTGTATAACTATGGCTATTTTGACTTCAGTACGGAGAATTTCTATTTCAAATTTGTCAAAGGAGATTTGCAGTACTTTATGAATGTGACTTCCTATGATGACTTTGTTTTTGAGTATAAGATGGATCGCAGAGAAGTCATTGAGCAAACGTTGAATCTTCCTTTGGCAAAAAAACAGCAGTTGTTTGAATCACTCAATAAATCGTTGATGTCTGATGAAAAGTTCTACACTTATAAATTCATTGACCGAAACTGCACCACAATGATTACCAACAAATTAAATGAATTGTATGGTAAGAATGAAATTCAGAAAATAGATGATAAATCCATCAGTTACCGGACATTGTTATACCCTTATTTTGAGAATTATTTTTGGTACAAACTGGGAATCAATATTGTCTTTGGGGCAAAAACCGATAAGAAAGCCGAACTCTTATTCCTTCCCATCGAATTGATGCATAGTCTGGATAAAGCTACTTTTGATGGAAAACCATTGGTTTCCAAAAAAGAAACTGTAGTTCATGGAGAACCATTTAAGCCAAAATTTTCATTCTTTAACAGCATTTATATTATTTGCCTGGCGCTCTTGGTTTTGTTGCTGATTAATAGTAAAGCTTTATTCAAAACCTATCTCTTCCTTTGTGGGCTTTTAGGTCTTTTGTTATGCCTGATTGGCTTATATTCCCAACATGAGGAATTATTATGGAATTATAATGCTTTACTATTCAATCCACTTTTTCTGTTGTTACCATTTGTGCGAAATAATTTCCTAAAGAGACTCAATGGAATACTATTGGTATTGTTGCTGATTTACTGCTTTATCATGATAACAAAACCACATTTAGTGATAATGTTACCATTTATAGTAGCGCATCTTTATATGATTTTGAAATTGAACGGAAGTAACTTGTTGAAGTTACTGACCTTTGTAAAGCAGCACCGTGCTTAAGGTTTTGAAGATGATGTTAAAATCAAGGAAAAGGCTTCTATGCTTGATATAATATAAGTCGTATTGAAGTTTAATCAGACTATCGTCTATAGTTTCCCCATAAGAATAATTTACCTGCGCCCAACCGGTCAGTCCGGGTTTTATGACATGCCTCGTTTCATAAAAAGGCATTCTTTCAGCAATTTCATTCACAAATACAGGTCTTTCGGGTCTTGGTCCTATTACAGCCATATCACCTTTTAAGATATTGATAAACTGTGGAAACTCATCCATACGGGACTTTCTTAGTATTTTTCCAAATGGTGTAATTCTGCTGTCATTTGTAGTTGCAAAAACTGCTCCTCCTTTTTCAGCATTTTTAACCATCGTTCTGAATTTTACGATGTTAAATACTTTTCCATTCTTCCCTACCCTTTCCTGTGTATAGAATAATTTCCCTCGGTTTCCTACCAGGTTTCCAATCAAAATCAATGGCAAAAGTACGAGTCCAACCAATAATCCGATTATTGAAAATATTATTTCAAAAAGGCGAACCATAATCAGGTAAAAGTGATTCTGATTGCTTCTGCTGAATGGAAAATAACGATAGAAATCCCGGGAAACATATTGAACCGGAATACGCTGCGTAAGGTTTTCATATACCTGCGTATATTCCCTGATTATATAACCATTTTCCAAAAGATGAATTAACTGATTATAGAGATTTACAGTAATACCATCGGTTTTTTGGGATGCTACTACAATCTCTGATATTGAATTCTTTTTTACAAACTGCTCCAAGTTGTCAATGTCAATATTCTTTATTTTCACATTTTCACCGTTTTGGGCATTGGCACTATCAGAATTTACAAAACCTAAAACACTATAGTGTGGATCAGCACTTTGTAATCCGGCAACAAGTTCTTTTAGCTGTTCTTTATCACAAATGAGGATTACCTTTTTGGAAAACCTGTTAGAAGCCAAAAAACGCACATAAAGCATCCTCCATACAAATAAGGCGAGGAAGATGGCTATGAAAAAAATAAAAATCTGAATACGGTTAGAAGGCAGTCGCGGTGTATAAATTGGGGTCAACAAATACAGTAATACTGTAATTGAGGAAGTAAGTATAATACTTTTTATTACCTGGTATTGATTACTCGCTACCTGTAAGTTATACATTTCAAAAACTGAGCCAATAAAACTTAAATAAAACCCTAAAACAATAGTCCAATAGAAATTGGTCTCTGATATATTGAAATAATTAAAATTAAAGGCAATACCAACAATATAAAGGGAAAAAAGCACAGAAACAACATCAAAAATCCTTAAAAGAACTTTTCTTTCAGAAACTTCAAAGTGTATTTCTTTGCGTTTGTTCATTAGTTTCATTAGTAATTTTGACGCCGCAAGTTACTAAATTATACCTATTAAATGAGTAATTCCATCCATTGCTTTTTTACAATTTCCCAGTCAAAATCCTTAACCGTATTCTTTCCATTTACTGACAACGTATTGGCCAAATCAGGTTCTTTAATAATACGGTTAATTTGATTCGCCATATCTTCAGCATCATTATCACTGACTAACAAGGCATTAGAATTGTGTTTCAGCAAATAAGGAATGCCTCCAACGTTTGTTGAAACTACAGGAATTCCTAACGCCATAGCTTCTATAATGCTAATAGGCGTGTTATCAAAATGGGTAGTATTGATAAAAATATTATATTTTTTTGATAATTTAATCCAGTCTTCTTTTGACAATTTCCCTGTCATTAAAACATTAACATTATTTTTCTTAGCAAAATGTTTCGTTTTAAAATAACTATCATCCTTTCTTGGTCCAACCATACATATTTCTGCATCCGGGAATAATCTTCTAACCCTAATAAAAACTTTGATCGCCATCATTGGATTGTAGATTTGTGAAAAAGATCTTACCCAAAGCAATTTAGGAGTCTTATATTCTTTAGGGACTTCCTCATACATTTCAAGTTCAATGGTATTAGGAATATATTTCAAGTTCGTATAACCGTGATTTTTAAAAACTTCAAACAAATAATAGGAAGGTGCAATATTTACATAAGCATTTTTAAAAACCATGTCTGCAAAATTCTTGCTTTTTGATATTCTGTTTGGTAGGTTTCCTCCATGCAAATACGGGATATATTTAATCTTTAAAGCTCTGCATATTAGGGAGATTATAAACGCATACCAGAAATTTTTGGTACTGTAAGTATCTATTAATATATAATCGACTTTATTGGCATATTTGATGGTTTTTAGTACCATTTCAAACATCCTTAGATACTTATTTCGTCTTGAAGAAGCATAATAAATATGATAACCTTCTGCTTCCAGGAGATTACCCAGTGTTTCAATAGAGGTTGATGTATATCCATGACCGGATAACTTATTCCCTATGTAAAGCAGGTGCTTCATCCATGAGTACTTTTAATAATGATAATGCATAAACATAAGCAGGAGCTGCAATTCTCATCGCTGCGTGGTTGATGGTAAGCAGCCAGAAAAAAAGAAAGCAAAACATATAAATATGTTGTTTATTATCCAAAAATAGGAAAATTGGAGTAAAAAACACAATAATTAACGCAATAATACCCATTGTACCATGTTCCGCAAGTGTCCTTGAAATCTCACTATGCGAAGCAATAATCAGTCCCCCTGATTTTACTTCCCTGACTTCCAAAGCTTTTGCAACTCCTATTCCAAAGATAGGATTTTCGAGAAAATCATCTATTTCACTGTCCCAAATTTCCTCTCTTCCTGTCAGCTGACTTTCTTTTACCCTTCCTGCAGCATCTTTATTTGCATACCGTTTGTCAATAAGTCCACCGGTTTTGTTGGAAGTATACATCCAGATAACCAAAAAGGCAAAAGTCATAAAAATCAGTAATCTATAAAGATTATACTTCCCACGGGATTTCGAATTTATGTAAATATATCCCAGAAAAAAAATTATCATAATAAAACCTGTTACCATCCCACCACGTGAAAAGGTTACTAATCCTCTGTAGGTTATATTAAATAGTATAATAAGATTTATAGCAAATATGAGCTTGGATTTAGATTCCAAAATCAACCTGGTGAAAAAAGCGAACATACCCAGCCCCAATAAAGTTGCAACCTGATTAGGTCCAAATCCGCCTGATGTTTCAACATTCGAACCTGTCCCTGTCAAAACCTCCTTTAAATCGGGTGTATATAATATAAGATAAACCGCTGTAGACAAAACGGGCAGACCAAAAGCCAGTATTACATTATTGAGCTGTGAGAGTAGGATTTTCCGATTGTAACAATATATTGCCGCAACTCCTAAGCAGGCTGGACCCGAAATATTAAAAGCAATTGCTTTCCTGATATCGGTTTGCAAATTCAATGTTTCTGTGGCTACAATGACCCCGGGAAGCAATAAGAGCATGTAAATCCAAAAAGGAACTGCATCCTTGGAAAACCCACTGTAATACATTCCAATAGCCATAAAAATCATTATCGCATACTTGGAGGATTCATAAAGCAAATTTCCTCCCGTCATCCTAAGGAAAACCTCACTTCCAACAATGTAAGCCGAAACAATCAATACCTCATTTCTGGCATTGCGGGTTTTCATTACAAAATATAGCCCTACAGCAAGAATAGCTATGGCATATATTTTTGAAACTGGCCTGACTGCATAGATTAGCAAACCAAGAAAAACATGTAAGCCAACTAAAAAAATATATTTGCTATCTTTCATTTATTATAAGCTTTTAACCCAGTCTAAATAATGGGTAATAACACTTTGTTCCGAATTATTTTCAAGGATTGTTTGATAAAGTGCCGCTCCCATCTGGTTTCTCAAATTTTCATCAGCAACATATTTCAACAATTTCTGATAGAACATTTCCGTTTCATTTGTATCGACGATAAAGCCATTTACTCCATCTTCGATAATAAAAGGAATTTCACCCACATTCGTTGAAACTACCGGTTTTTTTGACAATCCATATTCAATTAAAGAAACCGGTAAACCTTCGGATTTGGATGTCAATATAGCAATATCAGATTGATTTATGATATTTTTAACATCATTTTTAGAACCATAAACAAAGACATTTTGTTCCAATTTCTTAACTGGTATCAACTCCCTTACCTTCTTGGAATATTCATCATTAAAGTCCTTACCTACTAAATGGAAACTCCACTCAGGATGGGAAACTTTAAGCATTTCAGCTACTTCCAACAGAAAAAAATGATTTTTCTGATCCCGTAAATTCGCCAGACATAAGATACGTTTGCCGAGAATACCTTTTAAGACTGTTTCAGGAATTTCATCAGTATCAATAGTTGTAAAATTAGCCAGATAGATTACCTTTTTACAATTCAAGACCCTTTCCGCCCAAATTTTAAGTTTATAATTAACGACAATTGTCCCTTTAAAAAAATAAGAGGCTATTTTCAGAGCCAGAGTTTTGTCCTTTGAAATAAATTCACTGAGTCCATTATGGTCGTGCCAGATAATATTGATTTTAGGGTAAATCATTTTTACTAAAAAAGCAATAAAGTAAGAACTACTGTGAGCTTGCAGGTATTCGACTTTATTTTCCTTACAATACCTTTTTAGCCTAATGACAGCTCCAAAATCGATTATGTACTTTTTTTTCAGAAAAAGATAAGAAACTTTTTTTCCAATAAACGGTTTGAGATTCCCTTCGGTTCTTGTAGTTACCAAACCCGAAAATTCAATTTTTTCTGAAAGAGAATTGGCATAATTTACCGCCATTCTTTCAGCTCCTCCTATTTCAAGCGAATCTATTATCTGTACTATTCTCATGGTTTAAGGAGCAATTTAATTTCATTTTCAAAGGTATCCATAGTAAATTGTCTGGACCATTCCATGGCTTTGGTTGTTTTTTCCTGATACAAAGCAGTATTACTTAAAATTGATTCTATTTTTTTTACATCTTCTTCCAACTTCAAATCGAGAAGGATACCTCTGTCGCCATTTCCCATCATATTAGGCACGCAGGAAACTTTTGAAGCAATCGGAAGGCAAGCCCAAAACATACTTTCTGCTACAACCTTAGGCCAGCCCTCACTCAATGAAGGTAAAATTAAAAAATGGCTTTCCTGATATCCTTTTTTAATGGTTTCCTGATTTTGATTGCCTTTTAAAATAATTCTGTTATCCAGTTTTTTATCCCGAATATAATCTTCAAGCATAGGGCGCTCAGTTCCTTCTCCATAAATCATCAACTGAACATCGTGTCCTTTTGCATAAAGCGTTTCAATTAATTGAATAGCATAAAAAGGTTGTTTACCATTAGAAAGCGTACCCACAAAAAGAAAGGTAATTAAACCCTTTAAATCTCTTGGTTTTATTGCTGTCTTATCTTTTTCAAAATAACTTGCCGTAAAAAAAGGCTTGATATTCTTTGAACTGTTCTCCCATTCACCATAAACTAAAACCTGCATATTCTTAGTCAAAAATGTATTTCCAAGAATCCATTTTTGCAATTTGTAAGTAAAAGGTTGGGGAGCTTTTGGATCCCAATTACCGGCATATTTGGCAGTTTTGGGTTTGGATGGAAAAAGTATTTGTACAAAACACCCCAAAAGGCCTATATTTCCGGGGCAGCGCAAATGAATATGGTCTGCGCTTTTCATAGCCCTAAAGATTTTAAAAACTATTTTGGGCATCACTACCAAAGCACGTAAAATGCTTTTGAGACTAGTGATATCGAAATCAGAAACAGGTACAAAATCTATTTTATCGTGCTGATAGAACTCCTGAATTGGACTTTTGGAAATAGGATGTAACGGGGCAACAATTATAACTTCGGATGTATATTTGAGCCATAAGTTCATTTCCCGAACATAAGGTTCATATCCAAAATAGCCGCCGCCTGATTCTTTACCATGAATGACATGAGTAATTATGGCAAATTTCATCTGCCTTATTTTTTTTGCATTAACATCGTTAAGTGCATGCATTTAAACAAATGACTTTCGGATTGAGCCGATTTTTCCCAATCTTTTTTATGCCAGCTTTTTCCAATGGCCTGTCTTTTTTCTTCAGAAATAAACGGAACAAAATTCATAAGGAAATACCATTTAGCCTGACCAAGAAGTCCGTGACGCTCAATGATAGTAAAGGTAGACGCAAATTTGCGGTATGTTTTTTTGGTAAATGGCCATTCCCAATCTTTATCTGATTGAAATGGTCGGTACATTACCCTCATAATCTTTATGGGTAAACTGGTCTCCAACGGGTCATAACTAATAATGACACCACCCGGAGCTAACTTTTCATTGAGTCTGGCAATCAATACATCGGGGTTTTGAAAATGATGCAGTACACCATAAGCATAAATAATATCAAAATCCTTATCAGGAAACTCCTCAACAGACAGAAAATCAGCAGCATCCTGGCTCTTATACACATCTCC
>CAMFLD010000104.1 GCA_945957245.1 uncultured Flavobacterium sp.
GCTATACATTAAGCAATGGTAACGGACTTGAATTGTCGGTTATCAATTATGGCGCTACGATTACTTCTCTTAAAATTCCTGTTGCTGACAATAAGAAAACAGATGTGGTTTTAGGCTTCGATACTATTGAACATTATATCGGTTCCTTTTTTCTGCCAAGTCCTCCTTTCTTGGGCACCACTGTTGGAAGATTTGCCGGGCGAATCAACAATGCCGAATTTAAATTGAATGGTGAAAAACACTTTCTAAACAAAAATCACGGCGAACATAATATCCATGGAGGAATCTTGGGTTTCAGCAGAAAGTTTTGGAAAATGATGGCGATAACATTGGAAGAAAACCCCTCTATTACCTTTGAATATTTAAGCAATAGTTGTGAAGAAAACTTTCCCGGCGCATTAACTGTAAAAGTAACTTATACGCTAACCGAAGACAACGAATTAATAGTAAATTATTCTGCCATCACAACTGAAGACACTATTGTAAATCTCACCCAACACAGTTATTTCAATCTTGATGGACATGCTGAGAATATTTCAGATCAACTGCTTTATATTAATTCCAATAAAATTCTGGATACCAATGACGAACTTATACCAACAGGAAATTTCACTTCACTGAAAAATCATGATTTCGATTTTAGTACAATGAAATCCTGTCCGTTATCCATCGACACTACTTTTGTGCTCGAAGGCAGTAATGCAGCAGCTCTTTACAGTAAAAAGAATAATCTTAAAATGACTGTAAGCACCAATCAGCCTGCGGTTCATATTTATGTGGGGGGCAACTGCTTCAATAAAATCAAAGGAAAAGATGGTGCAGATTATCATACTACGAGCGGCATCTGTTTTGAAGCACAAAACTTCCCCGATGCACCAAACCATAGTAATTTTCCAAGTCCGGTATTGAAAAAAGACGAAGAATACCATCATTTAACTAAATTCAAATTTGAAATAGTGTAAATAATGAAAAAGGCATTTTATATAATCATCGCTTTATTGCTTTGCTGCTGCGCTTCCGATAATGCAACTGTAACTCCGGCAGACGCTTTCATCAGAGCTGCTGATATGTCTTATCTACCCTTAATTGAAAGCGAAGGAACAATTTACAAGCATAACAATAGTGCTGAAGACCCTATCTTAACTTTAAAAAATGCCGGCTGTAATACGATAAGGATAAGACTTTGGAAAAATCCATCCGACTCGCACTCGGGTTTTACTGAGGTAAAAAACTTTGCGCAACGGGTGAAGAATGCCGGACTGAAAGTTTGGCTTACCGTTCATTATTCTGACACGTGGGCTGACCCCGGAAATCAGACAAAACCTGCAGCCTGGCAAAGTATGGACTTCAACAGCCTCAAATCGGCTGTTGCGGATTATACGAACCAAATCATGACTGAAATCAATCCGGATATTATTCAGATTGGCAACGAAACTAATGATGGCATGCTTTG
Source organism: uncultured Flavobacterium sp. (assembly GCA_945957245.1). Taxonomy (GTDB): domain Bacteria; phylum Bacteroidota; class Bacteroidia; order Flavobacteriales; family Flavobacteriaceae; genus Flavobacterium. The sequence goes on from CAMFLD010000104.1 coordinate 1,454, forward strand.
GCCTGAAGGTAAATTATCGGTTAATGAAAGTCAATACCTGCAATTGGTTACCGCTGCCACAACAGCTGTCAGAAATAAATCAGCGACTGCCAAAATCATGTTGCATTTTGCCGGAATTGCTGATTCGGATTGGTTTTTCAGCAAAGTAGCTGCTATTGATTATGATTATATCGGTCTTTCTTATTACCCAATCTATCATGGAAAAAGCCTGACGGATTTGCAAAACAAAATGAACAGTCTGGGTGAACTTTACCATAAAAAAGTGATGATAGCCGAAACATCCTATCCGTTTACCTTTGGGTATAACGACTATACTAATAATGTAGTTGGGCTTCAAAGCCAAATCATCAGCACCTATCCGGCTACCAATGACGGTCAAAAAGCTTTTTTAACAGCGATTAAAAACACGGCCAAACAAAGTTCACAAGGTATAGGTTTTTGTTATTGGGGTGCCGAATGGATTGCTTTTCGCGGACCTACAGCTACTAATGGTTCGCCATGGGAAAATCAGGCGTTATGGGATTTTACAAATAACGCACTACCTGCAATAGATGCTTTTAACGAATAGGTTTATGAAAAAAATACTGTTACTGCTTCTTTTTCCATTATTTGGCTTGAGCCAAAGTAAACCCTTTGCAAAAGGAGCGGATGTAAGTTGGCTTCCGCAAATGGAAAGCACTGGATATAAATTTTACGATTCGGATGGAAAAGAAAAAGACTGTCTTGAGCTGCTTAAAGAACGGGGAATGAATTCTATCCGATTGCGTGTCTGGGTCAATCCTTCTGATGATAAAGCCAGCGGGCATTGCAGCAAAGAGGAAACCATTGCCATGGCATTACGGGCTCAGAAAATGGGTTTCCGTATCATGGTTGATTTCCATTATTCTGATTCCTGGGCTGATCCGGCGAAGCAATTTAAACCTAAGGCGTGGGAAAATCATACATTTCCCGAATTATTGAATGATGTTTACAACCATACTTTTGAGGTTATCAAAGCGCTTAAAACTGCGGGTGTAACTCCTGAATGGGTTCAGGTAGGCAATGAAATCCCGGGTGGTATGCTATGGCCTGACGGAAGTACCAAAAACTGGGAAAAACTCGGACAGTTACTCAACAAAGGCTATGATGCCGTAAAAGCGGTTGATAAAAAAATAAAAGTTATTGTTCATGTTGATGAAGGTAATAACAACAAAAAATTCCGTGAGTTCTTTGATAATGCCACAAAGCAAAAAGTACGCTACGATGTGATTGGAATGTCTTACTATCCGTATTGGATAAAAAAGGATTATACTGAAACGATAGCTGACCTTCAATTCAACCTTAAGGATATGGCTAAACGTTATGGTAAAGAAGTTATGGTCGTGGAAGTTGGCGGCGAAGATGACAAAATCGAGAATACAAAAAAACTACTTCAGGCAACTATCAAAGCAGTGAGAAATGTACCTAACCACAAAGGTATTGGGGTTTTATACTGGGAACCTCAGGGCGCAAAAAGCTGGAGCCAATACGGTCTGAGTGCCTGGCTCGAAAATGGTCAGCCCTCTCCTGCTTTGGATGCTTTTAAAGAATAGATTATGTGTAAAAAAACTCTTTTCCTTGGTCTCCTAATCTTGTGCTTTTCCATTGGCAACGCACAGGAAAAAATTAATTTCGATGAAGGCTGGAAGTTTCATTTTGGTCATGCTTCTAATCCTGAAAAGGATTTTAATTATAGCGTCGTTACAGTATATTCCAAATCAGGTGGTGCTGCCCAAACTGCTATTGACAGCAAATTTGTGGACAGCACCTGGACCAACATAAACCTGCCGCACGACTGGGCTGTTGCGCTTCCGTTTGAGAATTCCACCAGTCCTGATGTTGATTCGCATGGTTATAAGCCCGTTGGCGGATTATATCCTGAAACGAGCATTGGTTGGTACCGAAAGCATTTTAATCTTAATAAGGCCGACTCGGGGAAGCGTTTTGAAATTCAGTTTGATGGCATCTTCAGGAATGCTGTGATTTGGGTCAATGGCTTTTTTGTGGGTAATAATTTCAGTGGTTATGTTGGAAAATCGTATGACATCACGGACTACCTTAATTTTGATAAAGAAAATATAATCGTTGTGCGGGTGGATGCTACGCAATACGAAGGTTGGTTTTATGAAGGAGCCGGTATTTACCGTCATGTTTGGCTGAATACTTTTAACAATATCCATATTCCTGATGGTGGCTTATTTGTTCATACTGCTATTCAGGGTAAAAATGCTACTACTACCATTGAAACTGAAGTGGAGAATAAAAACCTCAACGCTTCAGCATGTACTGTTTATTCTTATATAACCGACCGCAGCGGTAAAATGATAGCCAAAACAGGGGAACAAAAGCTATCGCTTTTACCTAATCAGAAAATAACTGTAAAACAAAAACTGTCTGTTAGCAATCCAACTTTGTGGTCTTTGGAGAATCCTTATCTGTATAAAGCGGTGTCGGTTATTAAACAGGGAAATGAGATTGTTTATAAAAAGAAGGTGAATTTCGGAATCCGAAGTGTGGTCTTTGATGCTAAAAAGGGTTTCTTCCTGAATGGAAAACATATCAAAATACAGGGGACTAATAATCATCAGGATCATGCGGGATTGGGAAGTGCTTTACCTGATTATATGCAGTACTACCGTATTAAGCTCTTAAAAGAAATGGGGTCTAATGCTTACCGTACGAGCCATCATGCGCCTACTCCTGAATTACTGGAAGCCTGCGACAGCTTAGGAATGCTGGTTTTAGACGAACAACGCTTATTAAACAGCAGTCCGGAATATTTAGATCAATTTGAACGTTTGATTAGGCGTGACCGCAATCATCCTTCGGTGTTTTTGTGGTCGATTGGGAATGAGGAAGGCTGGATTCAGAAAACGGAAACGGGAAAGAAAATAGCTTTAACGCTTTTGGCAAAACAAAAGGAACTGGATCCAACCCGAACGAGTACTTATGCGGCGGATATGGGCAACGAATTTAATGGTGTCAATGAAGTCATTCCGATAAGAGGTTTTAATTACCGTCAGTTTGCTGTTGCTGATTATCATAGAGATCATCCTAATCAGCCGGTCATTGGCACTGAAATGGGAAGTACAGTAACGACCCGAGGGATTTACGAAAAAGATGTTGTTCATGCTTATGTTCCTGATCAGGATATTACGGCTCCCTGGTGGGCGAGTAAAGCAGAAGACTGGTGGAAACCGGCCGCTGAGAATGAGTATTGGCTCGGCGGTTTTGTCTGGACCGGATTTGATTATCGTGGAGAGCCTACGCCTTACAAATGGCCGAATATCAATTCGCATTTCGGAATTATGGATACCTGCGGTTTTCCTAAAAACATTTATTACTACTATCAGAGTTGGTGGACCAATGATGATGTACTTCATATTTCCCCGCATTGGAACTGGCCCGACAAAATTGGAAAACCTATTGATGTTTGGGTAAATACTAATGCTGATACTGTAGAGCTGTTCCTAAATGGCAAAAGCCTTGGCAAAAAGGAAATGCCGAGAAACAGTCATTTGAAATGGGAAAATGTGATTTATGAACCGGGTACTTTAGAAGCGGTTGCTTTCAAAAAAGGGAAAAAGATTACTACAAAGGTTGAAACTACCGGACAGGCCTCAAAGATTGTTCTTTCGCCGGACAGAACCATAATTACTGCTGATGGTCAGGATGCTGATGTTATCAATGTTTCTTTTGTAGATGATAAAGGAAGAGAAGTTCCTGATGCCAATTCTATGGTTTATTTCTCCATCACCGGTGATGCTAAGATTATTGGTGTAGGAAATGGCGACCCGAGTTCGCACGAGGCGGATAAGTGCAGTGATGGTTTATGGCAGCGAAGTGCTTTTAACGGAAAATGTCAGGTGATAATTCAGGCGGGAAAAACGAAATCGAATATCAAATTAGAAGCGAAATCAAACGGACTTATTCCGGCTTCAACGAGTATAGAAAGCAAATGAAGAAAAAATTAATACGGGCTACTTCCAAACATTTCGAGAAGCATTTCCACAAACAACCTACTCATGTTTTCCTGTCGCCGGGAAGAATCAATATCATTGGGGAACATGTGGATTATAATGATGGTTTTGTACTTCCGGCGGCTATTAACAAATATGTGTGTCTGGCATTTTCTGTAAATGACAGCAGCGAATGTACTATTGTGGCTAAAGATTTGAATGATGCGGTTAAATTTGATATTAATGATAATCTGCAGCCTCATAAAAGGATGTGGGTCAATTATATTTTTGGTGTGTTGCACCAACTGAAAATGAGTCGGTATCCGCTCAAAGGTTTTGATGCGGTTTTCAGCAGTACGATTCCTATTGGTGCCGGACTTTCTTCGTCTGCGGCTGTGGAATGTGGTTTCGCTTATGCGATTAATAAATTATTTGATTTGGATTTATCCCGTCAGGAAATTGCCTTAATCGGGCAGAAATCGGAACATACTTTTGTGGGGGTCAACTGTGGGATTATGGATCAGTTTGCTTCGGTTTTTGGTCAAAAAAACAAAGCGATTAAACTGGACTGTACGACTTTAGAATATGAATATCACAAAGCAGCTTTTGGTAATTTTTCGTTGCTTTTATTAGACAGTAATGTAAAGCATACGCATTTAACTTCTGGGTATAACGACCGAAGGAATGAAGTGGAACAGGGACTGGAAATCATCAAAAGGCATTTTCCCGAAGTAAAGACTTTTAGAAATTGTTCTGTGCCAATGGTGGATTCGCTCAAAGAAGAATTGGGTTCGCTCCTATACAAAAGATGTCATTTTGTGGTAAAAGAGATCCAGAGGGTGCTCGATGCTGTAAAAGCTTTGGAACAATCTGATTTTAAGCAATTAGGAAAACTGATGACGGAAACGCATCAGGGTTTGTCAAAGGAATATGAAGTGAGTTGTGATGAAATTGATTTTTTGGTCAATGCTGTTGCTAATGAAAAGACTGTTTTGGGTGCCCGGATGATGGGAGGCGGATTCGGCGGATGTTCTATTAATCTGATTGAGAAAGGTACTGAAGACGAACTTATTAGTAAAATAAGTGATAATTACCGCAAGGCATTTGGCATTGAATTAAAAGCATATAAAATTAAGATTTCAAAAGGCACAAGGCTTTACAAAAAATAATGTATGGATTCATTTACTACAAATAATCATCCGCACAGACGCTACAATCCGTTATTGGATGAATGGATTTTGGTTTCGCCTCACCGCAACAAACGTCCGTGGCAGGGTCAGAATGAAAAACTTCCGGAGGACAACCGTCCTGAATATGATGCGGAATGTTATTTATGCCCAGGAAATAAGCGTTCCAATGGCACTCAAAATCCCGATTACGAGGATTGTTATGTCTTTGAGAATGATTTTTCGGCGTTACTTCAGGAAGAAGTGGCTTTTGAAAATGATTCGGCTGACCTTTTTAAATTAAAACCGGAAAGGGGCATTAATAAAGTTGTTTGCTTTTCGCCTAAACACAATTTGACGTTACCTGAAATGGAGGTTTTGGATATTGAAAAAGTGGTGCAGTGCTGGAAGGAGCAATATCTTGAACTGGGCAGTCATGATTTTATTAATTATGTTCAGATTTTTGAGAATAAGGGTAGTGTTATGGGGTGTAGCAATCCGCATCCGCATGGGCAGATTTGGGCACAGTCGTCACTACCTACTCAAGTAGAACGGACGCAGAAGAATTTGTTTTCTTATTATAAAAAGCATCATTCGAGCTTATTGAAGGATTATCTGGATAAGGAATTGACACTTGGAGAGCGTATTGTGGCTGAGAACAGTCATTTTGCTGTTGTTGTGCCGTTTTGGGCTACGTGGCCTTATGAAACGATGGTTATCAGCAAAAGGCATTTTGGGAATATTCTGGGAATGAATGATGAGGAAAGTCGTGCTTTTGCCGAAATCATCAAAATCATTACTGTGAAATACGATAATCTGTTTGAAACTTCTTTTCCTTATTCTGCCGGAATTCATCAGGCGCCTACTGATAGGGTGGCACATCCGGAATGGCATTTTCACATGCATTTTTATCCGCCTTTACTGCGGTCTGCTACGGTAAAGAAATTTATGGTAGGCTACGAAATGCTAGGGGAAGCACAACGTGATATTACTCCGGAGCAAAGTGCCGAAATTTTACGCAATCTGACAACCAACCATTATAAAACCAAATAATTATGCAAGCTTTAAACACTAAGGATTATATTGTTTTCTTCTGTTATTTTGTACTCATTGTAGGCTACGGAATCTGGGTGTATAACCGTAAAAAGAAGGCTCAGACGAGCAGCACTGATTATTTTCTGGCCGAGGGTTCGCTTACCTGGTGGGCTATTGGTGCTTCGCTGATTGCCAGCAATATTAGTGCAGAACAGTTTATCGGGATGAGTGGTAGCGGCTTCAAAATGGGATTGGCTATTGCTACTTACGAATGGATGGCGGCACTTACGCTGGTTATTGTTGCTGTTTTCTTTATTCCGGTGTATCTGAAGAATAAAATCTTTACGATGCCGCAGTATCTTAATCAGCGGTATAACGGGCAGGTGGCTATGATTATGGCGGTGTTTTGGCTGTTGCTTTATGTTTTAGTGAACCTTACTTCTATTCTTTATCTGGGTGCGTTGGCTATCAGCAGTATCTCGGGACTGAATCTTACTTTGTGCATGGTTTTCCTTGCTGTATTTGCGATTATGATTACGCTTGGCGGGATGAAGGTTATTGGTTTTACAGATGTTATTCAGGTGTTTTTCCTGATTCTTGGGGGCTTGGTTACTACTTATCTGGCTTTGAATCTGGT
>CAMFLD010000105.1 GCA_945957245.1 uncultured Flavobacterium sp.
GTCCTGCTGTGATGTTAGCAAACAAAAGAATCATCAAGGATATTGGTTTTGTAAATATTCCAATAATCTCAATCGGCATTAAGAATATTTTCATAGGAACCGGTACACCTGGCATCCAGAAGATGTGTTTCCAGTAGTTTTTGTTTCCGCTGAACGTTGTAATGATGAATGTGAATACTGCCAATGTCATAGTAAAGGCAATGTTTCCACTTAAGTTGGCTCCGTTAAGAATTGGGATCAAACCGAAAATGTTGTTAATCCAAATAAAGAAGAAAACCGTTAATAAGTACGGCATATACTTTTTATATCTTTTTTCTCCAATCATAGGCCTTGCGATTTCATCTCTGACAAATAAAATCAAAGGCTCAACAAAACCCGCAATTCCTAATGATTTTTGGTAATCTTTATTTTTATATCTTCTTGCTGAAGTAATGAAAATCAACAATAGTACTATTACAGAAACCCACATCATAAATACGTTTCTTGTTATAGACAAATCTATTGGTGTAAAGGCATTTTCAGGGTGGTGTTCCTCGTTTAATTTTAATTCCGTTTCACCAGCATTCAACTGGTAAATTTTTTCGTGAAGTTTAGCATATTTGTTACCGTTTTTTTCAACGATATGGCTTCCGGAATCATCATGGTGAAATTCTCCAGACGAAAAAGTAGTAAACCCTTTATCGTAAAGTATAATTGGCAAGTCCAAAGCTACAGGCTCGCCATTCCAGTCAAAAAGATGAAATGCGTGCGCATCCTTAACGTGATGCATGATCATTTCCTTTGCATCAAATTTTTCTCCTTCCGCCTTTTCCTTAGATTCAGAAGCATGACTCAAAGATGAAGTAAGTATAACGATTATTGAATAAACTGCTCTTTTTAGGTTGCTTAATTTCATTTTTTTTTATTAATTATACCTTTTCTTAAATTTTGCGCAAATGTACATACATTAAAGCAAAATGTCAAAAATATTTTTACTTTAATTTAATACTTGCTTTTCAGCACATTATCAGCGGTTTATTTCTGTCTCTGAAGTAGTTTTGTAATTATAAAAACTTCAAAAGCAAGGTAGATAAAATAGGGGATGAAGAAATTAATGGCGTCAGTGTTCCTGTTTTTTGCCGTTGAAAGGAATACCGGTAGTAAAAAAACCAACGCTAATATCATTTTGACAAATGTGAATAACATGAAAACATTAAACAAGTTACTTTCCTTTTGCAAACTCTTATAGTTTACGGCTACTATTACTATTGTCGTAACTATTAGATGGAAAAGATAAATCTTATACAATGGCAATATCAGTGTTTCTTTTGGAAAAACATTTGTCATCACACTATAGTGTATAAAAAAAAGGATTGCTGTCAATAAAACAGCTTTGACTATTACTTGTAATTGAGTTTTTAAAAATGTTACCATTATTGTTTTTCTTCGTCTTTTTCTTCCTTAGCCATGTTGAGAATCCTTTTTACAACATAAAATATTGCAACCAGAACCGACGTCAGAGAGAGAATGACCGTATATAAATTATGTTTGTTAGGGTGTTTTTCATCCAATTTGACGCCTGCATAGGTACCTAATCCAATGATAAGAAGCATCTGCAAACCAATGCCGGAATATTTCGCATAGGCAGTAAGCTGCTTTTTGTTTTTGTCACCAGCCATTAAGCGGTTTTTTCTTCTGTAGGTTTTCCATCGCCAACCAAGTTCTTTACATGGGGCTTCATGATGCATGATGCACTAAATTCTGCTCCCGGCTCTACCGATAATTTTCCACAAACGACTTCACCATATATATGTGCCTTTGATTTGACGTTTAGTATTTCCTGAACCTGGATTTTGCCATCGAATCTTCCTTCAATATCGGCATTTTTACATATAATATCGCCTTTTACGCTTCCGGCTGGGCCAATAACGATTTTTCCTTTTGACTGAAAATTTCCAACCAAATGGCCATCCAAACGAAAATCCGCTGGGGAGTTGATATCACCATGGATCGTGGTTCCTTCAACTATCCTGTTGGTCTTACCTAAAAGATCGGTGTATGATTTTGGGCTTTTCTCAAACATGATTCCTATCCTTTTTTACCTGATTTTTCTCCGCCCATTTGTGGCATTTGTGGTGTAGGCGGCGGTCCAAACTGTGAATCGCCTGCGGGGTCTTTACCATTACCGTTTGGATTAACCGGAGAACTCTGAGGCTGCTGGTTATTATTTACAGGTTGATCCTGTTGTTTTTGTTTTTGTGGTTCGGGAGCTTTTTCTACTGTTCCATCCCAATTTGGTTGCGGCGCACTTGCTGGAAGATTTCCGGCCAAGTATTCGTCAATATTCTTTTTAATTTGGACAATTGTATAGTTTTCAGCAGAAATAACAATAGGTGTCTGCTGTACTTTATATTCCTTGAATTCCTTAAGTATTTGAGCCATGCCATTGGCCAAATCTTGAGAATTCATTCCGTGTATTACAACAAAATTATCGGTCATTGTATAAATATCCAATGAAATTGATACTTTGGTCAGACCTCTGTCTGCTATAAACTTTTTGATTTTTTCCCTAAGCTCTTTGGTTGACTTATCTTCAAAATCTTTAGTAGCATAAAGTATTTTCCAGTTTTTTGACGGTGCACTGGTTAGTTGCAGCGCTTCTAGTTTTGGCACATCAACACCAATCATTTTTTCGGCCTTTTTCCCTTCTTCACTATTTGGATAATTAAGCGCTACGAAATTTAATGCACTTTTAAGCTCTGTTAATCCGCTTAATTTTCCAGTTATCTGAGCTTTGAGCAATTCGAGTTTTGGCACTATTTCATCCCCGTTAAATTTCTGTATAGCCGCTTCTGTACCCGCCAGAGCTCCTTTAAAGTCTCCATCTTTATTCTGCTTATAAAGTTTTTGGTAGATGGCATTAGGGGAATCACTTGATTCTTCAATTTCACTTGATGGATTTAACAGGATTTGCGCATAACGTGAATTTGGATAAAGCGAAATGATATTTTGCTTCATCGCATCGGCACTCTTCTTGTCAACAATCTCATAAAGCTTGTAAAGATTATACATTGATGGTAATACCAGTCGTTCTTCCGGACCATCGGCCAATAATTTTTCAAGCCTGTTGATTGCGAGTTGGTATTCCTTGAATTTTTCTTTGTAAATGACCCCTAATTGATAATTAGCAAAGTTTCTTTCTTTGCTTAAACTGTCAATAAGCTTTTGTGATGTCGGGATTTGTTTGATGTAAAAGTCAGTAGTATATTTTTCTTCAACCTTAGCAGCCGCACCTTTTTCATCTTTACTGTCATCATCGCCTTGAGTATCAGAATCCTTAGGGTCTATGGAATTTTTATCTATCAAAGATGATACACGCCAATTATCCTGTAGTTTTCTTTTCCCCCAATTTTTAACAAATTCTGTTTTTCCAAAAGCTACAGTTGATGGATTATAGAAGTAAAACATTCCTCCAATGGAAGGATCACTTTTTGGAGATGATGAAGCAATCTGGTCATTAATTCCTTTTACGGAATTGATATCCCTATTCATTTTGGGGTTACTTCCAGGATCCATCCCCGAGATATCTGAACCTCCGTTCCGGGCAATATTTTCTTTGGTTTTTGCTTCTTTTTCTGCTAGCTTTTGCTTGATTTCGTCTTCTTTCTTAAGTTTCGTTATATACTTCTCAAAGTATGCAGTTCTGTCGGCGCCGGACATATTATAAAGGGAGATAATGCTATCATTTCCTTGTGCAATCCCTTCATATTTAATGACCTCATCAAGGTTTTCCCTTTTCTTTTTTATCAGATTGTATTCCCGTGTCCTCGGTTTCAGATTTACCAATGTACTGTCATAATATTTTCCTGCAGTGACAAACTTTGAATCAATAAAATAAAGGTCGGCCAAATTCCTGTAATTTGAGGCAATAAGATAGGTGTCCTGAGATTTCTTTTTAAGGGATAGGTTGTATTCTTTTTTAGCCAGTTTGTTATTATTTGTCTTTTCACGGAAAATAGCAAGCTGATGGTGCAACACATCTAAAAACGGACGGTTTTCCCTGTCATCCAGTAACTCTTTATATTTTTTGAGGAAAGCAACCGTATCACCTTTTGCATAGTCAAATTGTGCTGCCTGTCTCACATGGGCATGGATTACGTAAGCTCTGGCTGCTTTTCTTTTCATGTCGATAACCGATTGATAAGCCGTATATGCACTGTCTTTATATCCCATTGCTTCATATAATTGCCCGAGGATATAAGTATATCTTGAAACTTCCTCTTTTGATTTTGTGAATTTGCGGGCAATTTTAATTTTGGCAACAGCACTGTCTTTTAGTTCCAAATTGATAAAAGCCTGCGCCAGAGTTGCATTAGCATCAGCAAATACCTGATCTTTGAATTTTATCTCTTTAAGCAGTTTTGTAAGATTCTTGACAGCTATAGCATCATTATCCAAACGCATATTCGTTTTTTCCCTCCAGATTTTAGCGATATATATTTTATCACTTTCCGGAGATTTACTAAGGATATAATTGAAAGCATCCAAGGCAGGTATGAACCTCTGATCGTAATATCTTGCCTGTCCCAACATAAGATAAGCTTCGTCCATTTGCGGATTTTTCTCTGAACCACCAATGTTCATGGAGTGCTTCTGGATGGCTTTGGTCGCTTTGGTTTCTGCTTTTTCGAAATTAGCATTTCTGGTTTGTCCGGGCATCATTGTTTGTTCTGATACCTGCATTCTTTCTACCGGAAGAATCTCCCAAAAATTGTCTACATTTTGCTGTTTTACTTCGGCAATTCCTTTTTCAAGAGCTATTCCACCATTATATAAAATATTGTCTTTTGTGCTAAGGGCATGTGAATTACGGGAAAGCCATGTGTTCCTCTTGGTGGAACAAGCGATTAAGAAAAGTAGTAATCCCGTGAAGATAAAATATTTGATTGTATTGGTTTTCAAAGCAAAACGTTTAGTGTTTATAACGTAAAAATGTCATAAATAGTATACTGACTGGTAAAAATACGTTTCTTTTTGATATAGCAAAAAAATAAGCGGTAGTTTTTGCCAATTCGACAAAAGCTACCGCCAATTAAATTAATGATTGATTACACTGCAAAAAATGCCTCAAGTTCTTTTAATGTCTCCGGAGACGTTTGAATATCTTTCACTATTTCTCCCAGATGGAGTGCTACAATCCTGTCGCAAACTTCAACGGTATGGGCTAAATCATGACTGGAAACCAATATCGTTACATTAGGATTGTCTGCCAATTCCTTGATAATGATTTTTAGTCTGTTTACTGTAGTTGGGTCAAGATTTGCAAAAGGTTCGTCTAAGATAATTACCTCCGGATTCCCGATTAAAGCAGCAATGATTCCCACTTTTTTCATATTCCCTTTAGATAAATCCCTCAGATACTTCTTGCTGTTAAGGATTTCGCCATTGAAAAAACTCTCATAATTTTTAAGTAATGCGTCTACATCAGCTTTATTCTGACCTCGTAAATCCCCTATGAAATAAAAGTATTCTTCAGCAGTAAGGTATCCTATTAAGAAACTTTCGTCCAGGAAAGCAGCCGTGAAAGGTTTCCATGCTTCACTTTTATCAACCTGTATTTCGTTATTCTTAATATAACCTGTACTGGGTTGTATCAAATCTAATAATAAACTGAAAAATGTTGTTTTTCCGGCTCCGTTATTTCCAACCAATCCAAAACTCTGTCCTTTGGGTATTTCAAGGTTTTGAATATTTAAAACGGTTTTTTCCAGACTATATCTTTTGGTTAAATTACTTACCTTAATCATGATTCGGATTTTAAATTAGTTTTTTTGTTTGTATGCCGCTATTGTTGCATATTTTTCTGATTTATATATTTTCTCTATTCTTGTGAATACCATATTCCGGAATGCAAAACCAATTACTCCTGCCAATGCAACCAGAATCAGTCCTAGATTTTGTCCGGAAATGTATGAACCAATTCCAAAAAGTAAAACCGGAAGCAGTAGCTTTGGTATAACAAGTAACATGGTTTTTACATTAAATGCCTGCTTGTCTCCAAAAGCTTTATTTGCCATTGCCAAATCTATTGGTGTTTTTACAAATGCCCCTCCAAATAAAACCAGATGCGAGTTAACACCAATATTGTAAATAGCTCCAACCACTATCAGCATATAAGTATGCCACCCAAAAAAGATGTAAAATGAGGCCAATATCGTAGAAATTATTGTTGCTATAACTACCAGCCACCATTTTGAACTCAGGTATTGACGGTACTGTATGTTTTGACTCATCATGAGCTGATAATAGGCGCTATCCCAGCTGGGTACAAATTGTCCAAAGGTAAACAGAAAACCTCCTGACACAAAGATTCCTGCAAATATACCCATCACTGCTAATTGGTGCGGATTGTTGAAAAAGAGGAATCCGTAAAAAAGGAAAAGTATACTCATAAATACGGTAGTCCTTGAGCGCTTATTCCGTTTAATTAGCTTAATATCATTTTTAAGGAATGTACCAAGAGTGCCAAACTGATTCAGCCAAGTTAGATTTTCTGTTTTAGCCTCATCTGTTTTCTTGGCAAGCCCTGTATCAAGGTTTAAGTTTTTCTTGAAATAGACAAAGGCAAAGTAATAAAGTAAGAAGGCTGTCAAAATAGGAAGTAACACTAAAATACTGTGCTCATAAATTCCCTGGAAAAACGGCTGTGTATAAATGGTAACATCAAACAGTTTATAATATTGTGCTACTCCCAGAATGGCTACAACAGCTACAAGAGGATAGAAGACAGAGTCTTTATTGTTAATCAAAACATTGATAAAATTGTTACAATAAATAAGTGCCATGAAACCTATAGTCCAAAAAATAGCCTGAACACCATATCCGTTTTTCAGCAAGACAATCATAAAAGGGATAAAGAAAAAAGCATGCAGGAAGTTGAAAAATGAAATTATTGTTTTACCAAGTGTAAAATGAACTATAATGTTTCTCCTGATTGGCAGTGTTAATAAAGGTCTGATATTAGTGACCGGCATTTTCTGTAAAAACCACCGAACGGCTAAATCGGCTACAAGATAATATATCATGTATTTGTTTACTGTTGCCAATGGCTCCATATGCAATTCTTCCTTAATAATGTAGAATATGCCAATTCCTAATAAGACAAAAATCACCATGAAATAAATTGCTGCGAATCCCATAATGATTTTCAGTGCCAGATTAGTGGCGAAAGATGCCGACCGGAAAAAGGCCTTCCATTCGAGCTTGATAAAATGTTTGAACATGGTTGAAAGTTAGGTTTTGAAATTAGTTTCTAAATTTAAACAAATGTTACACACTTTCAAATTTTCTTTTATTTTCTAATCATTGGTATTTCTTACCTTTGTCAAAAATAAATTTCATGCATTCATTCTATAAATTACAAATCAAAGAAGTAAAGCACGAAACGGCAAACGCTATTTCTGTTTCTTTCCATATACCTACCGAATTAAAGTCCGCTTATCAATTTACTGCCGGACAATATGTAAACCTTAAACTGACTCTGGACGGAGAGGAAATCCGCCGTGCATATTCTATTTGCTCTTCTCCAAACAGCGGAGACTTACGTATTTCGATAAAATCTGTAAAAGACGGACACTTTTCTAAATTTGCCAATGAAAACCTCAAAGCCGGAGATATTCTTGAAGTTGGCCAACCGGAAGGTAAGTTTATTTTTGAACCAAATCCGGAAAGGCAGAAAAATTATGCCGGATTTGTAGCAGGTAGCGGAATTACGCCTGTAATGGCCATCCTTAAATCGGTTTTGGAAAGTGAGCCGAAAAGCACTTTTGTCTTGGTTTACGGAAACAAAACTCCGGACGAAACTATTTTCTACAAAGAATTGCATGAATTACAATCAAAATATGTAGGCCGCTTTTTTATACATTATGTATTCAGTCAGGCAAAACCTGATGGTGAACTTTTTGGGCGAATTGATAAATCGACTGTTAACTTTATCCTGAACAACAAGCATAAGGAAAAGGATTTTGATAAATTCTATCTATGTGGTCCTGAGGCAATGATTAATACTGTTTCAGCCATTTTAAAAGAACATAATGTTGCTGAAAAAAACATCAAGTTTGAGTTGTTTTCCACTTCATCTGCTACTGAAAATGAAGCAGCTGCTTCTCATACAGGACATACTAAAATCACTGTTGTGGTTGATGAGGAGGAAACTACATTTGAAATGTCACAAAAGCAAACCTCTGTCTCTTATACACATCTCCGAGCCCACGAG
>CAMFLD010000106.1 GCA_945957245.1 uncultured Flavobacterium sp.
CAGCACCAGTAGTAATGTTAGTAATTCTGAAACGGTATTTCAGATTCGTTGCACCAGGATAAGTGTAAGCAACTGCCGGAATTGCTGTTGACAATGATGGCAATGTAGTATTGTTGTATGACGGAGTCATATTAACTACCACAGGAGCACAAGATTCTGACATCGTTCCGTTACAGTTGTCATCTATATTATTCCAGCAGATTTCAGCTGCACCCGGATTAATAGCTGCATTTGAATCATTACAGTCACCTCCGCCTAGTAAACCAACAGTTGTATATCCTGGACCTGGTGATGGACCAGCAACTACTGCAGTTCCTGTGTAGTAGTGGTCACCATCAGCATCTAAATACCAGTTCAGTAGTGAAGCTGATGTGATAGTTCCTGAAGCAGTGATAGTTCCACATCCACCTGTAAGAGTTACAGTGTAGTTAGAAGTCCCAACAACATTTGGTGAACCAGAGATAGTTACTACATTACCTGACCAAGTACCATTAACACCTGTAGGTAAGCCACTGAATGTTGCGCCAGTGGCACCTGTAGTACTATAAGTAATATTAGTAATCGGACTTCCTACAAATACAGTTTGAGCATTAGTTCCTGTAATAGAAGTTAATGTAATTGTATTATTAGGAGTTACAGTAATTGTACCTGTAGCAGTAGCTACTGTACAAGCATTTCCTGAAGTAGTAACCGTATAGTTAAATGTACCACTTGCAGTTGGAGAACCACTGATAGTATAAACACCATTGTTAGTAACTCCACTTAATCCTGCAGGTAATCCACTTACTGTAGCACCTGTAGCACCACCTCCTAAAGCGTAAACAATATTAGTTACAGGAGTGTTTATACAGACTGTTTGAGTATTTGAACCACTTGATAATGCAATCGTGTGGTTTGGATTAACTGTAACAGCTGCTGTTGATGCCTGAGAAGACTGACATCCAGTAACAGAATTTGTTACTACTAAATTATAAACTCCAGATGCTGCAGGTGTAGCTGATGATATTGTAGGATTAGCTACAGTGCTTGTGAAACCATTAGGTCCAGTCCATGAATACAATGGTTTAGGTATAACAAATGAAATTTTAGTATTAGATGCCGGAACCGGATTCAAAGCAGTAGCATTTGTAAATCCAAATGTTCCTGAATTTGCAAAAGTCTGACTTAACAACTCAGATGCTAGTGGTGTTGAACTAACTGTAGCTCCACTCAATCCTAAGCTATAACTAACAGAAGAAGCACTTTGAGTCATCGTTCCATAAACAAATTCGATATGATTATCAGCTTCGTAAAGTTTTACCTGCATGTTATAACTTGCAGTAGATGTTGTATTGAAATCCTGCATGTTTTTCCACTCAACAGTCAATACTCTATTTCCTGTTGTTCCGGAAGTTGAATAATTAATACTATTATTCAAATCTGCAGTAGTTCCTAAGTTACCAGCAGTTTGAAGGTCATCCCAGTTTGGTGCTACAACTAATCCTCCTGAGGCCACGGTCCAACTATTTGTATAACTGTAAGGATTTAAACCACTACCAATTGCTGTTGAAGTGGTATTAAACGTAATAAATCCATTAGTACTCACTCTAAAATTAGTGTAAGCTGTACCATTATAGGTGAATGAGAATCCAATAGGCTGGTTATCACTCAGGTTATCATCTGTACTTGTTCCATTTCTCCAAGAAGTAATAGTAGTAGCAGGGATAATTGATGTGAATGTATTACCCGTAGTTAATGTAGGTAAATAAGCAGCCATACCTGTACCTACTATCGATGAAGCAGTGTAACCTGAAGTAAGACTTATATTACTACCTTGACAAAGTGTAGTAGGGTTTGCAGTTGCAGTAACTCCGGAAGGCAATGGATTTACGACTACTGTTGCAGTTCCTGTCTGAGTTTGCGAACAACCATTTGCATCCTGAACACTTACAAGAGCATAAGTAAATGTACCTGCCGCAGCAGTTGAAGCATTCAATGTAGCGCTATTACCTGATGTAGTCGTAACAGTTTGATTTCCTGTCACACCATTCAAAGTATAAGTAAATGTATATGGTGCAGTTCCTGCAGCTCCTGTTAATGTAACTGTAGGAGAAGCAGCATTTTGACAAATAGCTGCTGATCCACTTGCAGTTGCAGTAGGTAGTGGATTAACTGTTAAGTTAAATGTTGCTGTCACAGTTGAACATCCAATAATATCTACAGTGTAAGTACCGCTAGTAAAGTTAGATGGTGTACTAGTTGCAGTTGTAGTAGTACCTGTTAGAGTAGCACTAGTCGCTGATGGTATATTCACACCATTTTTCTTCCATTGGTAAGTTACTGGAGAAGCACTGCTAGCCGTAACAGCAAAGCTTACAGAAGAGCCAGTACAAATTGATTGGCTGGCAGGTGTTGTAGTGGTGTATGTTGGAGGTGTCGAATCCACATTAACCGCTACACTTGCACTTGCTGAACATCCTTGATTAGATGTAGCTGTAACTGAGTAAGTAGTATTTACAGCTGGATTTACTGTAGTAGATGCTCCAGTTCCATTAAATCCTGAAGGAGTTGATGACCAAGCATAGGTATAAGTGTTACTATCAAATGGTGGCGGTACATAAGTAAACATTGTTCCAATCGCAGGAGCTACAGCATTTGAATCATTAGCAGTTGATTTACTGCTAGTATTGCTTGCGAAAGTAATACTTTGAAACTGTGAAGAAGATCCTGTTAAACCTGCTGAAGCAGATGCAGGTGTACCAACTGAACCATAACGGAACTCAATTTTATTAGATCCTTCATATAACCATGCCTGGAATTTTGATGTAGCCGCACCAGCAACATCTCGTGGAATGGTAACATTCCATTCTACAACAACGATTCTGTTTGGTGCCACTCCTCTGGTCACAGTTTGTACCCATCCATCTGCACCTGTAGCCAAATCATCCCACAATGGATAAATTTTTGGAATGTTGGTTGTACTGGTAACTGAATTGGTATACTGATCAGAAGCAGTTGCATTTGTATTTGCTAATCTAATAAATCCGTCAGGTGAGGCGCTAAAGAAAGTATAATTCGTATTGTTGAAATTAAACGTAAACGGTAATGCAACTCCAGCAGCAGCGGCATCATCATCGCCTGTATCAATTAAAGTAGTGGCTCCTGACATATCATCTAATGTTGCGCCTGTTGACGCAGCAAAACTATATGCACCCACAAGCCCTTTAAAAGTTGATGGGGATGTTATTGTAGATCCTGCTGTCAAAGTAACAGGAGATCCAGGACATACAGTCGAAGCAGAAGCAGAAGCAGCTACAGTAAATGAGCTACCAACTCCAACATTCACTGATGCACTGTTTGTACAACCTAAAGAATCAGTACCTACAACTGTATAAGCAGTAGCTACAGAAGGTGTTACCGAAACCCCATTCAGCGTGCTGGTAAAACCAGCCGGTACAGAAGTCCATGAATAAGTTGAAGCACCTGATGCAGTTAATGTTACTGCTGATCCAGGAGAACAATATGATGCAGATGAAGCATTAACTGCAACAGTAGGATTAACTACTGTAATAGTAGCCATATTAGACTGTAATGGTGTAGTTCCACAAGTGGCAGATCCTAATACAAATGCTTTATAGTAATAACTACCTGCAGGTGTTGAACCATTAGTAGTTACAGCTAATGAATAGTTATTACCTGTTGAAGAAGCGTTATAAGTAGCTCCTGCAGGAGTGTTATTCGTTACTGTATTAGAGAATGAACCACTTGGCGAAGTGTCATATTTCCAAACAACTGAAGTTACATTTCCAGCTGTTGTTACGCTTAAATTATTAGCTACAACCGGAGCTGGGTTTTTACATACTTTAATTTCGGCTGTTGCTAAATTAGAAGTAAAACTAACTGGAGTAGTTACACTTAAAGTAGCTACAGCACTTGGTAATACCTCATTTACAATAGCTTTGAATTTCAAGGTTGTTGGATTCGTAATTCCTGATACATTCAAGACTTTGAAGTTACTTTCAGTACCGTTAGGATCACCCGGAGAAGCTGGATGTTCAAATGTCAATCCAGGCACTGCAGTGGTATCCGGACCAATGTATAGGAATGAACCATTAACATCAATCAATGTGATTGGATTATAGGTTACACCATTATCTGTACTCACCTGCCACTCCACTAAATAAGGATCATCCCCATTAGTAACCACAGTAAACTGCGCTGTTGAAGGTGTTGGAAGGCAAATATTAACATCAGCAGGGCTCGATGCAATACCTGTGTTACTAACTGTCAATAAAGCATCATTTGAAACCAAATTAGCACATGGCGTAGGAGGTGTCAATAAACATCTATACGATGTGTTATCAAGAGCAGTTCCTGTACCTGCATTACTCACTGTTAAAACAGCACTAGTAACACCAGAGTAATTAGAATCATTAGATAAGTTAGAATAACTACCAGGACCTGTTTTAATCTGCCACTGATAAGCATAAGTAACTCCTGCACTTCCTGCAACAGTAAATGAAGTACTATATCCCGCAGCAACAATCCTATCAGCAGGTTGAGTTGCTATGGTTCCTCCGTCATTAACATTAACAGTAATCTGATCAGTAGACTGGCAGAAGTTACTTGTATTTGTAATTGTAACAGTATAAGTAGTAGTAGCTGTAGGATTAGCTAATACACTAGAACCTGTAGTGGTGTTAAGACCAGAGCTTGGTGACCAAGAGTAGTTGTTATTAACTTCTGGAATGGTAATAGTTGCACCTGTACCTTTACAAACAGTAATATTGTCTGCTAAAGTAATAACTGGCAAAGCATTAACGTTAACAGTCACACTGCCTTGATTAGTACATGTACCATTAGCTACTGTAGAGGTATAAGTTGTAGCTGTAGTTGGTCTTGCATATACAGTAGTAGCCAAATTACCAGGAACATAGGCTATAGTAGCTGCCGCATCAGAGTATAATGTCCCAGATGTTGCAGTCCAACTTCCACTACTTGGAGAAACACCATTAACAATAACATTATCCAAAATCCAATAATAACCCCATGTAGAAACATAGTTATATCTAATTTTAAGGTTGGACTGATTCAAATAAGAAGCCAAACTTATTGTTATTGGAACAGTAGTTTGAGCATTATTTGTTATGGTACCTTGATTAGTTCCCAGATAAGAAGCTAGTTGACTCCAGTTAGTACCTCCGTCTGTAGAAATTTCAACTTTAACGGTAGTATCACTTGACCAGCTTCTGAAAGCTTGTTCAAAAGATAAGTTAGCTGATGTATAACCAACTGTACTGAATGATGGTGAAGTAAGAACAGTGTTGGTTGTTGAACCTGAACCACCTCCGTCTGAGTTGGCATAAGCAAATTTACCTCCATTAACTGTAGAGAAATTTGAGAAAGTAGCACTTCCTGCAGCATCGGTCAATGGAGCAGACTGATACGCCCAATTAGATACCGTAGCTGAACTATTAGAGGTAATAACCCAGTTTGGAGCATTGTTATCAAAATTCTCATTTAAGATTGTTTTAGTGTATGAACCTCCTGAACTTGTTAATGTCAGAATTGAGCCACTACAAATCGGATTGCTGCTTGGGCTAACCGTTACAGCAGAAGGTGTATCATTTACTGTAACTGTAACGGATGCTGTGTTTGTAGTACAACCATTACTATCCTGACCAGTTACAGTATAAACTGTAGTAACTGATGGAGAAGCTGAAACACTTGTTCCGGTTGTAGGTGTCAACCCTGTTACAGGTAGCCAAGAATAACTGGAAATTGTCCCCGTAACTGCAGATGCTGTTAGTGTTGTTGACTGACCTGAGCATATTGTAGCAGTACCTGCTGCACTAATTGTACCAGGAGTATTAACTGTAACAGTAACAGGCGTACGTGAACTCTCACATCCAGCTGTTGCATTTGTAACGGAAACATAAAAAGTTGTGGTTGCACTTATACTGGTTGTATATGTTGCAGACGAACCCGATTGTAAAGGTGTGGTAGTAGTGTTATCAGCATACCATTTGAATGTTGGTGAACTAAGCGGACTAGTCACACTTGCTGTAGGAACTCCCGGAGCACATTGCGATGAATTAGTAGCAGTCGGAGCAGCTGGAGGAGTATTTACCGTTACTGTGACCGTTGCTTTTCCTGTACAGGTTGTCGCAGGATCATAACCATTAGCCTCATAAACTGTAGTAGTGCTTGGCGAAACAGTTAATACGTTACCAGAAGTAGCTGGACTAGTCCAATTATAAGTTAATGTTCCTAAACCTGAAGCTTGTCCAACAAATATCATTTTTGGCCTAACAGTACCTGTTGTTGCAGAAGTAGCTGATCTGATTGTTGCAACAGACACGTTATCCTGCGCAGATCTTGTAAGGCAATTGAATGACGGTGAAGGAGTATCATATTTAACTTCGGCTGCGGTACCACCGCCATTATTATTACTCCAGCTAATTTCAATGATTAGGTTATCAGTACCATTCCAGTTAATGGAAGAAGCTGATCCGGCACCTGTACCAAATGCATAGGTATTTATTCCAACCGTAGGCGTAACAGTAGCATTATCTGCAACAGTATAAACCTGAGTTAACCCAGTTGCAAAAGTAGTTGTTAAAGCATTATTTGCCGTAGTACCTGCACTAATTCTGAAACCTGTGTATCCAGTACCAGCTGAAGTAACATCAAAGGCTACAGAACTAATGTTTCCAGCACTTAATCCAGCGGAACTTAATTCAGAAGCTTTCACCATATATTGTACTTTTAACCCTCCAAACCAATGAGAATATGGACTTGCATAATTAACATTTAAGGTACCACTACCTGAAGAAGTAGATGCTCCAACCCCAACAGTAGCATTTACTGAACCTAGATTTGCAAGGGCTGTCAATGTTACTGAAGAACCAGGACATATAGGGGCAGGTGTGTTAATTAAAAGTACCGGAGCAGCAGTAATTGTAACAGTAACTGTATTAGTTGCGGTACAGTTTCCATCAGTTCCTGAAACAGTATAAACGTAAGTGCCTGTACCCGTTGGGGTAACATTTACGGAAGACCCCAACAAAGGAGATGCATTGGTAATACCACTACCAGCTTCAGGACTTGCTGTCCAAGAGAAACTATAGGTATTAGGTCCGGAGCTTGCTCCTAAAGTAATAGTACCATTTTGGCAAACTGAAGCAGTAGATCCTGGTGTAACATTAATTGTCTGAGGAGCCTGAACAGTCACAGTAACCGGTGTACGTGTACTTTCACATAGTGTAGTTGGATTAACAACAGATACATAGAAAGTTGTATTGGCATTAATGGCAGTAAGATATGTAGTTGAAGTACTTGATTGCAATGCAGTCGTAGTTACATTATCAGCATACCATTTAAAAATAGCTCCTGAAAATCCATTAGCAACTGGGTTAGCCACAGAAGCAGTTGGTACTCGGTTTCCACATTGTGTAGAATTCGTAGCAGTAGGAGGACTTGGAATTGCACCAACCGTTACATTTACACTAGGAGGTGGTGTAACATTACAACCACTCGCAACAACAGTTGCAGTGTAGGTAATTGAACCTGCTGATGCAGGGGTAATGGATAAATTATTACCCGTACCTACATTGCTCGTACCATCATTCCAAGTTATACTCGTTGGTGTTATTGAAGAAATACCATTAAATATAAATTGAGGACGGCTAGAAAGTGTTGATGATGCAATAGTTCCACCACATATACCAGCTACAGTTGTACTATCTGCTCGGTAATAAGCACATGAAACGAATGAAGTTGTATCAACCTTTGCATAAGTGCTTGTACCTCCTGAATTATTATTACTCCAACAGAATTTAATAACTATATTTTGTGAACCATCCCAACTAAACGTTGATGACGAACCAGCTCCTGTACCAAAAGCAAAAGTATTGATACCAGAAGTAGTTGTATAGTTTCCTGCGGTAGTATAAACTTGTGTAAATGTACCTGTATTAAGGCCTGCACTCATATCAGCATTTGAAGTTTGGGCAATACTTATAGTTAAACCAGCATAACTACCTCCCGAAGTTCCCATATTGATTCCTAGGGAATTTAAATTTCCGGCTGTAACACCTAGAGCATTTAACTCTGACGCCTTAACCAAAAATTGGGTCTGTGCACCTCCAAACAAATGATAGAATATTCCATCGTAACTGGAAGCTGTTGTTCCTCCTGCACCTAATGTAACTGAGAAGGGTGGTTTCTGTCTCTTATACACATCTGACGCTGCCGACGATATGCAGTGTGTAG
>CAMFLD010000107.1 GCA_945957245.1 uncultured Flavobacterium sp.
GATAGATCTCGTGCGTGAGCTTTACACGAAGTAACATTAATGAGACGGCTATTAGTCCCAAAATCACCAAATTTGAATTCTGTTTGCGGTTAAAAAGATAAACGGTGAGGATTTTATTCATATGTAATTTTTAAAAGTTCTTTGTATTTCAAAGTTAAATTATAAAAAAATAGCGTTACTTTTTTTGGATTAATTTTTCAAGTGCTTCAATATGTTCCCGGAATGCTTTTTTTCCCGCAACTGTTGCAATATAACGGGTGTTGGGTTTTTTGCCTATAAATTGTTTTTCGATTGAAACATATTCTTCAGCTTCCAATGCTTTCACATGGCTTGCCAGATTACCATCGGTAACGCCAAGGGTTTCTTTCAACATATTGAAATCGGCACTTTCATTTACCATCAATACCGACATAATCCCAAGACGTATCCTGTGATCAAAGGCTTTATTGATATTTTGAATTATACTTTTCAATTCTTATAAGTGTCTACAACAGTTTCTAAAAAGGGAGAGTCGGCAAGCTGAGACGGAGCTACAACCAGTTCTTCCAAAGGAACTTTGTTGCCATAGCGCTCAGCCAGAACAGCTTTGACTTTAGGATCGGTTAAGTTAAAATGCTTCATCTTTTCCAGTTTACAAAGTTCAATATTAGCACCGTTTTTATATATTTTCCAAACTAATTCCGAACAATAGATTCGATCATCGCCCCATCCGAAATATAAATCATAATCTTTGCCTTTGAATTGGTTTCCGTACGATTTCATTTTATCTAACGTAGCTTTATTCAATACTTTTGGAGCATTTTTGAGGCGTTTTACCAAATAGTAATTGCCTTTACCATGTTTGATCCAGTCTTTTAATGGGCTGATGCTCACAGGTTGAACGGCTTCGTAAACATATTTTTCGCCTTTAATGTCATAAATAATACCACAATGTGAAAATTTGGAGCGGGTGGCAATCCTTACCGCTTCACACTGCGGAGATTCGGAAGACTGGAATATAATATCACCATCGTGAATCAGACTGAATTCACTTTGATTGGCTTTAAGGAATACCTTTTTAGGCACAACTGAATTTATTTTACCAAATACAGCTATGGCAATCAAAAGTAATACCGCTAAAAGTCCGGCTTTCTTCATCAATTAATTTCTTTCGTATTTAAAATGCATCATGGCTCCATATATGATATGGCAAACGCCAAATCCCAAAGCCCAAAAATACAAACCATAACCCATATAATAAGAAGCCAGCAAACCAATTATTACTAAAGTTATCCCCAAATACCTAACATCCTTAAAAGTATTTTTACTGGCATTAATGCAGCCAAGTCCATAAAAGAGCAGCGTTACAGGAGCAATTAATCCGTAATATTCTTTGTCAAGTAATATAAGAGCAAAAATACCTCCTGTTATTAAAGGAATGCTGAAATTGATAAGCAGCCTTTTAGCTAAATCGGTCCAAACTTTTTCTCCCTGCTTTTTGGCTTTAGCAGAGCTTAAAAGCAAACCGGTTACAAGGGAAGCGAAAAGTACTAAAGAAGCAGTTATGAAAAGCCTGTAAGTAATATTCCATTCAGAATCAGACATTGGATTTCGGCTTAATTCCGCACCAATCCTATTGTAGCCAGGTAGTATACTATTCGCATAAGCCGCACCAATTAATGCATAAATCCCGGCCAATACCCCCGATAAACCACTTAATGATAAGAATTGGGAAGATTTAGTCATCATCTGCTTGATGTCCTGAATGTCTTTTAGGTATTTCTCGTTTTCCATATTAAAGTACTTTGAATAACAAAGTAAGTAAATAATAATTTTTTGACCAAATGTTTTTTCAATTATTTTTGATAAAAATATCCGATATGAAAAAAGCCTCTATTCTCCTGCTGTTGTTTACTTCAATGATGTTCTCCCAAAGTAATGATCAGCAAATGCTTAGTGATATATATAAGCTGTCACTAACTAATTCAAGTTGTTATTCATGGCTCGATTACCTGTCCAATCAGATAGGTTCCCGATTGTCGGGTTCTACAGGAGCAGAAAAAGGCGTTCAGTATACTAAAGCGCAACTGGAAAAATTAGGTCTCGATTGTGTTTATCTTCAGGAAGTTATGGTTCCCAAATGGGTCAGAGGTGAAAAAGAAGTAGCCTATATTCAGGATAATAAAACCAAAATCAGTGTGCCTGTTTGTGCCCTTGGCGGCTCAGTGGCTACAGCAAAATCAGGATTATTGGCTGAAGTTATCGAAGTGCATGGATTAAAGGAATTAGAACAGCTTGGGGCTGAAAAAATCAAAGGTAAAATCGTATTTTATAACCGCCCTTTTGAACCGGAAAATATCAATGCGTTCAAATCTTATGGAAATTGTGTTGACCAACGGTTTTCAGGAGCTGAAAAAGCGGCCAAAATGGGAGCAGTTGGAACAATTGTCCGTTCCATGGGTTTTAGGCTGGATGACTTTCCACATACCGGAATGCAGAGTTATGGAGATTTGCCAAAAGACAAATACATCCCAACGATAGCCATTAGTACGAATGGTGCTGAATTATTGAGCAAAAAACTCAAAGAAAACAGCAGCCTTAAATTCTACATGAAACTATCCTGTCAGACTTTTGAAGATGTTCTTTCCTATAATGTTATTGGAGAAATCAAGGGTTCTGAACATCCCGAAAAAATAATGGTAGTTGGTGGCCATTTGGATTCATGGGATTTGGCAGACGGTTCTCAGGATGATGGTGCCGGAGTAGTGCAGAGCATGCAGGTTTTAGAACTTTTCAAAAAACTAAATTACAGACCTAAAAATACCATCCGTGCAGTTTTGTTTATGAACGAGGAATTTGGTGGAAGAGGTGGAAGGAAATATGAAGAACTTTCAAAGCAAAATAAGGAAAACCACATTTTTGCCTTAGAGAGTGACTGTGGCGGCTTTACGCCAAGAGGCTTTTCTTTTGAATGCGATGCAGCTAATTTTGAGAAAATAAACAGCTGGAAATATTTATTTGAACCTTATCTTATTCACAGTTTTGTGATTGACGGAACAGGTTCTGATATTGGACATTTAACTTCAGCCAAAATAGTCAAAGCCGGATTAACTCCCGATTCACAGCGTTATTTTGATTATCATCATGCCGGTAATGACAAATTTGAATCAGTTAACAAGAGAGAATTAGAACTTGGAGCAGCATCTATGGCATCACTAATTTACCTTTTCGATAAATATGGGATAGATTAAATCTGTTACCGATTTTATTAATTCATAAAAAAACCGTTTCAATTTGAAACGGTTTCTTTTTTATCGTTCTCTATTAAGGTAAATCCAACCGGTTTTCGATGATTTACCATCATTAAACTCAATCACATAATAATATGTCGCATCCGGCAATTCATTTCCGTTATCTGATTGTCCAATCCACTCTTTGGTGTAATTATACTTACTGTAAACTTTCATTCCATAACGGTTGAATATTTCCAATTTTTTCACGTTGAGAAGTTGTAAATCAAAGAAATCATTTAAGCCATCATTGTTGGCAGAAATCCCTTTTTGAATTCCGCAGAAAGCACTTGCCAAAGTAATGGATTCGTTTTTATAGCATCCATCAGGAGTTGTTACCGTTACATTAAATGTTATTGGTAAGGTTTCTGTTTCCGGAGTCGAGTTCAAATATTCAGTTACGTTAAAGCTACTTTGATTTGAACCTACAGCCTGACCGCCATTGGTAAACCAATCATAATTTGCTGAAGATGGATCAAAGCTGTTGTTGATCGCATTTACCTGAATTTCAAAATTGTAACCTACACAACTTCCTGCCATTTCAAAATCAAAACTGTTTTGTACTGTTACAGTTGTACTTCCGTTCAGAGAGCATTGACCAGGATTTGGAATAAAATCGTAATTACCAGTTTGGGTGTTATCGACTTGACTTGGAGACCAGCTTCCGGTAATCCCTTCAATGGAAGTCAAAGGCAGTATAGGTACATTTCCTCCAAAACACAACGGCGCCAAAGGGGTAAAGGTTGGTGTTACATTCTGATTGACAGTAATGGTTTGATTATTAGTCAAAGCACATTGCCCACTATTTGGTGTAAATATATAGTTGGTGGTTTGAGAATTATCTATAGCAGGTGACCAGGTTCCGGTAATGCCTTCGATGGATGTTGTCGGCAAAGCCGGAATAGTGCTTCCCGCACAGTAAGAAGGTGACTGTGCAAATGTTGGTGTCACTTTTTGATTAACAGTAATGGTTTGATTATTAGTCAAAGCACATTGCCCGCTATTTGGGGTAAATATATAGTTAGTGGTCTGAGAATTATCAATAGCAGGCGACCAGGCTCCTGTGATTCCCTCGTTTGATGTTGTCGGCAAAGCCGGAATAACACTTCCCGCACAGTAAGAAGGTGACTGTGCAAATGTTGGTGTCGCATTCTGATTGACAGTAATGGTTTGATTATTAGTCAAAGCACATTGCCCGCTATTTGGTGTAAATATATAGTTGGTGGTCTGAGAATTATCAATAGCAGGCGACCATGTTCCGGAAATCCCTTCGTTGGATGTTGTCGGCAAAGCCGGAATAGCGCTTCCGGCACAGTAAGAAGGTGACTGTGCAAATGTTGGAGTCACATTCTGATTTACTGTTAGTGTCAGGCTTCCATTGGCAGCACATTGTCCACTATCTGGTGTAAATGTATAGTTGTTTGTCTGTGTATTACTAAAAGCAGGTGACCATGTTCCGGTAAATCCTTCGATGGATGTGGCCGGCAATGCAATAGAATTATCTCCGGAACAAAACGGATTAATAGCATTAAATGTTGAATTTATCACAGGATCAGATAATGTGATGTTTCCTGTGCCAATGAGACAGCTGTTGATTCCATTAATCGTGATGTTTGTGTAAGAACCGGCATTTAACCCAGCTAGAGTATAATCTCCATTATTGTTTGAGGTAATATTTAGTTGAATTGGACTTCCATCGTCGTTGTATGCAAGTTGGTAATTGGTATTAGGTGTCAGGCCAGTTATAAGAATGGAACCATTGTTTCCATGACAGGTTGTAGGATTGCTTGCGGTAAATACCGGATTGTTTTGCAAACTATAAGTAGCAATAAAGTTATTTCCAATATTGTCAATTAAAATAGTTTCATCGCAACCTGAAGTCGAATTGGAGTCTCCTGTAATATCATAGAATATTTCAATGACATAATTGCCTGCGGAGAATGCAGTCAAATCAACGGGAAACTGAGCGTCATTCAGCACGCGCTGCCATTTTTGATCACCATTATTACAAGGCCCGCCGGTAGGGAAAGAACCTCCGCTGCAATCGTCAAAAAATGGTAAATCCATAACTGTATAAGGTCCCGGAGTTCCGGATTGTTGGTAAATTCTGTAATGAAGCCTTGCACTGCAAACATTAGCCAGATTATTTTTAAATGTTTTTACTTCGGCTCCTCTTAATTTGAAAGTGCCGGAATTCACTAAAAAGGTTCCAAAATCGGTGTTAGGAAAAATGTTTTGTGATGGTCCAATGATGGAAGAACCAGAACCAACAGTATTAAAGAACCCATTGGCAGCACAATTGGTCAGCCAAACAGCACTTGCAAAACTTCCGAAAGAACAGTTTTGGTATACAGTAACACTCAACTGTGTCGTGCCGGCACATTGTCCGTTATCCGGAGTAAAAACATAATTACCACTTTGAGTGTTACTTACGGTGGCAGGTGACCAGGTTCCGGTTATACCATTCAGAGAAGTAGTAGGAAGTGTAGGTGCTGTAGTTCCATTGCAGATAGGAGCCGGAGCTATAAATGTAGGTATGGTTAATGAAGTTACAGCAATGTTTTTGGTAATACTTGTTGCGCATTGTCCTGAATCAGGAAGAAAAGTATAATTGGTTGATTGCGTGTTATCCACCGTCGACGGATTCCAGGTTCCTGTTATTCCTTCATTAGAAACATTTGGTAATGTCAAAGAAGCTCCGTAGCAAATGGATGTTGGAATTGTAAACGTTGGCGTTATATTATTGTTGACAATTACCGTTACACTGCCGGGAGCAGCACATTGTCCGGTAGTTGGAGTAAATGAATAACTGAGCGTTTGCGTATTATCTACTACAGAAGGAGTCCAATTCCCGGAAAACCCTTCCAGTGAAGTAGTTGGTAATACTGGTGCTGTAGTTCCAGTACAAATAGAAGGTATTGCATTAAAAGTAGCTGTTACCGGTTGGTTTACATTTATCGACAAAGTTGAACCTGTTGTAGCACATAATCCGCTATTGGGTATAAAGGTATAAGTAGTGCTCTGAGTATTGTTTACTATTGCCGGTGTCCAGCTTCCATTAATTCCCTCCAAAGATGAAGTAGGTAAAACAGCCGAATCTCCCGCACAAATTGGATTTATCGGATTAAAAGTTGGAGTAGTATTGGTATTAATTGTTGCATCAAGACTGGTATTGACTGCACATTGCCCCGGATTTGGTGTAAAGGTATAGTGGGTAGTGCCTACAACGGAATAATCCAAAACGGCCGGATTCCACACTCCAATTATACCATTGTCAGATAATGTGGGTAATGTTGTTTGCGTATTAGAAGCACAGGAAGTTAAAGAGGTTCCAATGCTAAAAACCGGAGTTGTATTTGGGTTAAAAACGGCAACACTCAGATTTCCGGGAGCCGCACATTGACCTGCATCAGGTGTGAAAACATAATTTGTTGTCTGTGTATTGTTAACAACGGAAGGTGACCAGCTTCCGGTATACCCTTCATTAGAAGTGGTAGGAAGCAATGGAGGAGTAGTACCGTTGCAAATGGCAGCTATTGGGTTGAATGTGGCTATCGTTGGCTGGGTTACATTAACAGAATAAGCCGTTGTATTGGCACATTGGCCACTGTTGGGTGTAAAAACATAATTTCCTGTTTGGGTATTATCAACTACCGATGGATTCCAGGTTCCTGTATATCCATTAGATGAGGTTCCGGGCAAAAGAGGAACAGCATCACCTGAGCAAATTGCGTTGGAAGTTCCAAATGCAAATACTGGAGTAGTTTTAGCAATGACAGTAACATTTTGGGTTGACTGTATTATCGAGGTCGAACCGCATGAATCTGTAATAATCAGGTTATAAGTGCCTGCCTGAGATAAAGTTATGTTCGAAATTACCGGACTGGAAGCATTTGAGGTATAACCATTAGGTCCAGTCCATTGATACGTATAAGGGGGAACGGCATTGGTTACCGTAGCACTCAAAGTAAGGCTGTCACCCTCGCAAAGAGAAGTTTGGGAAACGGTTGGAACTGTAGCTGGTTTTACTACAGAAAAGGTAGCCTTGAAATTGTTACCATTATTACTGATATATCTAGTGGTTTCACAGGTTGAAGAACTGGTTGCTGATCCGGTATAGCTGTAGTATATCTCAAACACATAATTTCCAACGGTCAATCCTTGTGTGAAATTTATCGATAACGAATAATCCTTCCATTTTTGGTCCCGGGCGCCACACGGTCCTAAATTGTCATAAAATACTGCTGGAGAAGCACTCAAATTACATTCGCTTATGGTGCTAAGAGCAACGCTATGGAATGCTCCGGACGGATTTCCTGAAGGATATACTCTCCAAAAAAGGGTCGCACTACATACGTTGGCGTTAGTATTTTTAAAAGTTTTGATTTCCGCACCGGTTATTCTGCTGCAACTGGTTAATTCACCAAAATTCCCCAAGTTGGAACCGTCTAGCCATAGAGCTCCATTGTTCGGGTCAATCTGATGTATCTGAGCTGAAGCCGTTGTATTGTAGATTGTATTATTGATCTTTATTCCCGAAGCAAAATCACCAAAGTTCTGGGCATAAGAATTGCAAACCAATAAAAGGAGCAGTAATGTTTTTTTCATTAGTTTTAAAATTAATACTTTAATAAAAAAATTGGATTGAGTAAATATAACAAAGTTGTTATACTAACTCAATCCAAAATGAAAAAATCATTAATTTCTATACGAAATTTATATGGTAAATATTCCGCCAAAGGCAATAACCCTTTCCAGGAATAAGAAATGTTGTGCCGCTTTATCAGCAGTATCATGGGTAGTGCGGATATCATTCATGTTAATATATCCACCTTTTAATTCTGCCTGAAGAAAATAATGTTTGAAAAATGTTAGGTTAATTCCTGCTTTATCAGAAATACCAAAACCTGAACTATGGGAATCATAGTGTCTTTCCTTAGCA
>CAMFLD010000108.1 GCA_945957245.1 uncultured Flavobacterium sp.
CTGTTGTGGTATAACCGGCACCAGGAGAGGTACATGATGAAACTGCTGTTCCTGTGTAATAATGGTCACCGTCGGCATCCAGATACCATTGTGGTTGCGCAGTTACTGTTACAGTAGCAGTGGCAGTAGCAGTACAACCGTTAGCTGAATTAGTTCCTGTAACTGTATAAGTAGTTGTAGAAGCCGGACTAACGGTTTGATTAGCTCCTGATAGTGAACCTGGTGACCATACATAACCAGTAGCGTTTCCTGAAGCTGTCAACGAACTTGAACTACCTGCACATATCGAACTTGGACTTGCAGAAGCATTTACAGTTGGAGGTGTTGTATTACTTCCAATTGTAATACTATTTGATGCAGTACATCCATTAGCTGAATCTGTAGCGGTTACGGTATAAGTACCTGCAGTATTAAAGCTATTAACAGCAGTTGAAACAGAAGATCCACCATTCCATGAATACGATATAGCACCTTGTCCTGTTGAAGAAGCTGTAGCACTAATCGAAGTTGTAGTACAAGTTAATGTAACGCTGGAAGGTGAGATATTAGGTATAGATGGAGCTGTAGTATTACTTGTGATGGTAACAGAAGCACTAGTAGAACATCCACCTGTTGCTGTTACTGTAACATTGTATGTTCCTGCTGCTAAACCTGTAGCTGTAGCTGTTGTCTGAGCAGATGGATCATTCCATAAGTAAGTGAACGGAGATGAACCTCCTGTGGTAGTTACCGTAGCAGAGCCCGTAGCATTCAAACAACTGATGTTGGTTTGTGATGTAGATAAGCTAGGCACGGTACAATCAGGAGCAAAAGTAGCACTGATAGTATTATTGGCAGTTACATTTGTGAAATTATAAGAAGTAATAGCTCCCTGAGAAACGCCTCCTACCAATACATCCACAATATGGAATCCTGAATTTGCAGCTATGGTATAAGACTGGTTTCCGCCCGAGCATACTGTTGTAACACCAGATGGCGTTACACTTCCATTAGCACCTGATGAAGCAGTGATAGTGTAATTAGGAAGAATAGTAATATTTGCCGGGCTACTGGTTGCTGAACATCCGTTAAGCGCAGTATAAGTATAGGTATAAGTCGTACTGCTTGTTCCAATATATGGATTAGCAACACTGTAAACACCTGAACCTCCTGTTGGTGAGCCTGAACCTGATAATGCTATAGGTTGACCTGAGCAACCTGTCACATTAGAAGCACTAACAACCGGATTAGATCTGAAAGCATTAACGGTTACTGTTCCATCTTTAGTACAACCATTCAATGTTGCTCTCACGTAATAGGTTCCGGCAGTTGTTACTGAAGTTGGAGTAGCAACGGATACTGAATAACCACTGTCACTGTAGTAAGACGCTGTTCCGTTTGTAGTAACAACACTAGTAAGGTTAGCAGTTGTAGCACCACAAGCCGGTGTAATCGCTCCGCTTACAGTCAACGTTGGCAGTGGATTTACAGTTACAGTAGCAGTATTGGATGAAGAACATCCATTAATTGTGGCCGTTGCAGTGTAAGTCGTATTTGTTGTAGGACTTACTGTGACTGAATTAGAAGAGGACGTATTTGGTGACCATGACCAAGTTGGGGTCGGGATTGAATATCCTAATACCATGTTCGCACGAACACTTGCAGTACTTGATGCAGTAGATTGAGATCCGATATTACAAGACGCAGAATCAGAGTAATAGTAAGCTGAACTTACAAATGCGGTATTGGATTGATTAAGTATTGCGTTTTGAGTATAAGTTACACCATTACCCGATCCAGTACATGATGTACCACTACATGAAGAACCTGCAGTTATACCACAGTTTGAGAAGTAGGTTTCAACCACAATATTTGAAGCACCGTTCCATGTAAATGGAGTAGTAAATACATGAGGATTGGTTCCGGCAGTAGGGTTATAATTGGCAATAGTGTAAACCTGTGTTCCACCTGTAATGAAAGTTGTAGTAAGTGAAGTAGCACTTGTTGGAACAATTTTAATAGTAAAATCTTTGTATCCCAATGCATTAGCATTACTCACCACATTGAAGGCTAATGAGGTGATATTTGAGCCTGCAGTCAAACCCAAGCTAGTTAATTCCGAAGCTAAAATCAACATTTGGTGACGTGTTCCAGTATAGTAATTACCATAAGGAGGCATATTTGTTGTAGAATCTACAGCATTTTGAACAGTACCGCTACCAACAGCAATACTGCCCGTTAAGCCACCGCCAGTCGCCGCCAGTCCTACTGAACTTCCTGCACAAATAGTTGAAGTCGATGGTGTAATAGTAACAGCTGCAGGTTTAGGATTAACAGTAATAGTTTGATTAGCTGTTTTTGAACATCCATTCAAAGTTGCAGTTACTACATAGTTTGTCGTTGATGATGGGGATACTGTTATAGACTGTGTAGTAGCGCCACCCGGAGACCAGCTCCATGATGTTGCATTACCTCCATTTTCTGTAAGCGTAACATTATCTCCGGCACAAATTGTAGTTGCTAAAGCACTGATTCCCGCCAATGGAGTTGTAACTGTTACTGTAATAAGATTTGAGTTATCAACAGCATTTCCAGAAGTACAAGTTACTCTCAACCAATAGTAAGTAGTAGTACTAACTGCTCCCGTAGTCAAAGATGACGGATTGGTTTGTCCTGAAACAGCTGTACCTCCATTCGGATAGTCTCCGGAAATATTAGATGAATACCATTGGTAAGCGGAACCTATTCCAATAGAGTAACCCGAAGCCGCAATTGTAGGAGTACCTGAGTTACAGAAAGAAGCTGAACCTGTTGCTGTTCCGGCCACAGCTCCAGAGCAACCTGGCGGATTAAATTCATCGGCTCCTATATCAGGTGAACTAGTATCTCTTGCAGCACAATCTATATCATCAAGAACTCCTGTTCCTGTAGCTGCAGTTCCATTTATGTTTGCAATATTCGATGGATTCGTAGTTAAAATACTCAAAGTGAATGGAGAACCGCTAAAAGTTACCGCTACATTCTTTGAAGAACCGTCTTTTCCGGTAATTGTGTTCCATGAACTAGCTCCAGTTAAAGTAGTTCTATCAGTTCCAGTTGTTCCCAATCCTCCCGTTTGCGAAAATGCTGCACTTGTTCCACTTGTAAACAAGTCATTATTATCAGATACAAGATTTGTATAAGTAGAATATGCTAATCCAATTGCATAACTTTTACCTGAACCTGAAGTTGTCTGCGTATTGATTAAAATATTATTTTTAACATTTACAACAGGATTACTTCCTCCAATAGCCAATGCATAAGATGGATATGTTGAAGACGCATTTCTTGTACCGGTTAATGAGACAGAATTATGATAAATATTAGTTGTACCAGCACCTCCTCCTATCAAAATTCCCGCTCCAATATCAGGAGATGTTGCATAAGCATTAATGTCATAAATCATATTATTGGATATAACATTAGTAACATTCGCAGTTGATAATGTAGCTTGGACTATTCCTGCTCCTGAATTAGCATTAGTCTGTGCCAAATTACCAATAATATTTTTGGTAACTATTGCATTTGTAACTTCATTACCTGACAAACTCGAATTTGAATATGAACTAATACCCAGTGAAATTCCCCAGTTATCAGAAGTACTGGATAAATTTAAAAGTGTATTTCCGCTTATAGTAACATTGTTTTCATATCCTAAAGTAATACCTGTTTTAGGGTTATCAGTACCAATAACTGCAGTGACTTGATTTTGGTTAAAAACATTATTTGTGTTTTTACTTGAAGCTGAAGCTCCTTGAGAATAAATTGCATTCTGTACTTTACTGATAACATTATTTTCAATAGTATTGTTGTTGTTACCACTACCTAATGATGATGAACTTATTGAACTACTTCCTAAACCAACTCCAAAAAGTGTAGTCGTATTAGAATTACCGACTAAGTTACAGTTCATAATTTTATTATTTGTTGCTCCATCTGCTACATTTGTCTGTAACCAAATAACTGCACTTGAAGTACCTGTATTTGTATTGGTAAGAGTAAGATCTCTAGACGCTACTGATAGTGGACAAACGGTATTAGCTGTTGCAGAATTTGAACCATTAATAGTTACATAATCCGCACCATTTAACACTATCAAACCCGTTGATGATGATCCTGAAATTGATACTGTTGCTGAACTGGCAGGTTTTATTGTAATAGTATTAGTTGAACTTGCGCCGGTAATCGAATTAATGGTAATTGGAAAAGTATCAACTCCTGAATAACCATTTGACAACTCCAAAATAGTCGCTCCACTGATACCATAGGTATTTAAATCTGAAACAGCATTAGTCAAAGTAGTATATATTAGACCCGTACCAATTGCATAAGTACCAGAAAGAGCTCCTTTTACAGTGCGAGATCCGGAAGGATTTGTTACTGAAGGTGTTTGAGCTCCTCCAACATTTACACTGGTACATTGTGCATCTATTACATTGTTTATAATTGCCGTTGCAGGTATGTCATAAACCAGCCACAAATAATTAGTCCCCTCAGAAAGAGTTAAAGAACCATTTATTGTGAAGGCTCCAGAAGGTGAGACAACATCTGTACCAAATTGTGTTGTGGTTGCAAAAGTACTACTCAACCCTGTGCTGTAAACTCTTGCCGCACTTATATCAGTTATCGGAGCAACACTTCCCGCAGTAGTAAAGTCCAAACTTGAAAGTACAAGTGGATTCGCATTACCTGCTGTAACAATTTGCACTCCGGTTATTTGCTGATTTGTAGTAGGTCTTACAACCGGGGTGATCAAAGCTTGGGTAGTTGTACTTGAAACATAAGACATATTTGCAGCTTTTACACCAATTACATAAAAACCTGGTAAAGAAGTTGAGGCTGGTGCTGTAGATGTAATACTTGTTCCTGATACAATTGTAGGAGTGGCTCCTCCAACAATGTCATAAGCTCCGGTTTTTGTTGCGCTTGATGCAATTGCACTTGTAGCTGAGGATGATGCGTCAGTAAGTTTTATCAAACTGCTCGTATAGTTTCCTGATATTACTGAAGCTGCCCAATATCTATCAGTATTAAGTACTCCCATACTAACTCCAGAAGTACCTCCTGCATTAACATCAAAAACTTCTGCTCTGATAACAGGTCCTGTAGCTCCTGTAGAAACATTTACTAAATCAATTCCATTGAATTGAGTCTTACCAACCGGAAAGCTATAAGTAGTACTACCAGACAAACCAGAAGGAAGTGTAAGCTGTAATGGACCGCTAACAAAACCTCCTATACCACTTACAGTAGCTGCTGATAAAGTAGTTGTAGGAGTAGTTGATACCGTAAATGTTGTAGTGCTTGTAACGCTTGTAACTATTGTATTTGCAGCAAAAGCTCCAGTACCAGAGGTAACTGTAACATACATACCCGCAGAAAGACCTGAAGTCGATGTAATAGTAACAGTAGTACCTACTGAACTTGCAGATGAAGAGGAATATGAAGTCCTAGCTACGCTGGTGGTCGTAGTAGACGTAACAGTTGGAAGATTAGTGGCTGTCGTTATTAATTTACCTCCACTTAATGTTAATACCCCTGAGATGTTTAAGGTTCCCCCAGCTAATGTGACATTATTAGCATTCGCTATAGTAACATTTGTTAAAGTTCTTGTAGCTGGAATTTCAAAACCTGTAGTTCTTGCTGCAGTTTCTTCTAGATATAAAACCTGATAATTACCTGTTCCTAAGTTGAAAGTTGGGGATACATCAAATGAACCTCCTACTCCATTAAGTCCTGAGGCTCCTATTTGTGTAGTTACATTAGCTGCTGCACCAGTACCCATAATCAATTTCCCACTTCCAGTGACTGTTCCTTGGAAAAGATTTACCCGAAGCGTTGGAATTTGATTAGAATGTGTGATAGTTACACCGGACGTGTTTTGAAAACTTAAACCATCTAAGTTTGTACCTATTGTTCCAGTACCTGCAAAAGTCTGCGCCGTTGAAGAAAAGAAAGACAAACGGCTACTTGTTGTAGTACCAGTTAATGTACCGTTATTAGTAAGAGTAGCTCCTCTTTGAGTAAAAGTAAATCCATTAATATTTAATGTGGCTCCAGAATTTATTGTAGTGTTTCCATACACAGATGTTGCTGCTGTTATGTTAGCTGTTTTATTGTTTGTCGTATTATCAATAACTAAATTAGGTATCGCTCCCTGTATTCCAAAGTTGAAATTGGTAGCTGTAGCAGAAGTACCTACATTCAATGTCCCTCCTGTGATTGTCGGAGCAGCTGTAGATACCTGATAATCTAAAATGGTTGTCCCAGTATTCCTTTGTACTAAATTAATCGTACCTCCACTCATAGTAAATAGAGATGTTGCACTTGTAAATCCAAAACCAGCGGTTCCACTCGAAGCATTACCTACAGTTGTTACATTTATCGTACCAGCTGACATATTAAAAGAAGCTCCGGACGATGTTATATTTAACCTTCCTGAAAAATTCGTGGTTCCGCCTTCAAAAATAAAACTAGACGTTGACGCTCCAGTCATCGCATTACCACTGGCTGTTCCAACATTGTATGTACCTGCGCTTATACGTAAAAGTCCTGCCATAGACGGAGAGCCCGATTGTCCCGTAACCGTAAAGTTTGCATTATTAAGCCAAAAGCCTAAGGTTGAAGGAATAGTATAACCAGCCGCAGACCAAACTACGGAACTAAAAGTATTGCTACCACTAAATTTGATAGTACCGGTTCCTGAATTAGAAGTTAAAAAACTAGGCACAGCTGAAGAAACACCTTTAAATGTGAAGTTGCTTAAATTAAATTCAACCAAATTAGACTGGGCAGATTTATTCATTACAATTGAATTAAACAAATCTGTTGTTGCTCCTGTTCCTGATACCAACTGATCAGCAGAACCTGTAAAAGTAATATTGGCTCCTGCAGTGTTACTATTAGTACTAAAATCTAACGTACCACTATTAGTAATATTTCCTGCTGCAGATAGAATGTGTCCTGTTTGGGTACCCGCAGTATTAGACCTGAATGTACCCCCAGAAGCAATTGTAATATTACCTCCCACAGTTAATGTTCTGGCAGTCGTTTGCTCAAATTGTAATATACCACTTGTTCCTCCTCCTACTGTTAGTGTGCCTATAGTTGGGTTCATATCTATTGTTACAGTAGCTCCATTAGCAATAGTAACATTATCACCTCCATCCGGTACAACTCCACCTACCCAAGTAGCTGTAGAACTCCAGTTACCTGTAACGGCATTAGATGTAATATTTCCGGGAGCAGCTGCCGTCAAACTTACTTCATCAAGTGAAACGGCTGCATGAGGAGATACTCCATCCGATTTCCATGAAAAAACTAACCGTTGTGTAGTTCCGGCTGCGCTAGCTGGAATTGTCAAATTAACTGTAGTGTAAGTAGTTGGTGTATCATACTGTGTTCCAATCTGTGAACCTGCACTAAGAGCTGTTCCAGCAACTGGGGTAGTAGATGTTGATACTAAATAAACCTTTAAATTATCATAATCTCCCCCAGTATCAGGAGCATTAAGTTTGTATTTGAATGTCAAATTAATTTTTGTCTGGCCAGCAGGAAAGGTAATATCTCTGTAGATATGGTTAACACTTGCAAAAGCCTCTCCTGCATAGGAGCTTGCAGAACTTCCTGAAAATGCTGAATAACTTCCGGCTGATGCAACCGCAGTATTTCCAACCCATAAACGATTATTTGAACCATTAACAACAGTCCATCCATTAGCAGTAAAGTCTGTAGCAGGAACACCTGTGGGAGTAGCGCTTTCAAAACTTCCATTGGCTGTTGTAATTAATTGTGCCTTTGATTCAAATCCGGCAAACAGCATACCGAACAAAAGCAACATACTAAGCAAACTCTTATTTAACATAATGTCAAGTCTAGTGGTATTCCCTTGACCATGGTGGGTATCCCTACCCAAATCCATAGAAGCGTAGTTTTTATACATATGTTTTTTTTAAAAAATGAACTTTAAAATTAGGTAAGAAGGCGTCAAAAAAAATAACAAAACGATAACTTTTTTTTAACATTTGTAAGGTTTTAGATAAAAACACCTATTTTATCGATAAAATACACGCATTAAGTTCTGAATAGGTTATTTTCATTATTATCTGTGTAATTG
>CAMFLD010000109.1 GCA_945957245.1 uncultured Flavobacterium sp.
AACTACACACTGCATATCGTCGGCAGCGTCAGATGTGTATAAGAGACAGTACTTTTACAACACCTTTCGTTTTCAAAACCAGTTGGAAAACAGCTTTCGAGGACGAAGAGTTTATTAAAGTTTTCTCTTCAGATATTTTAGAGAATTACATTATCAATAAACGTTGGTATGGTGGAAAAGCCAGTACGCTCAAATATATTGAGGTAGTGGATCATTTCAA
Source organism: uncultured Flavobacterium sp. (assembly GCA_945957245.1). Classification (GTDB taxonomy): domain Bacteria; phylum Bacteroidota; class Bacteroidia; order Flavobacteriales; family Flavobacteriaceae; genus Flavobacterium. The sequence goes on from CAMFLD010000109.1 coordinate 221, forward strand.
GATTACATCACATAAAAATACCTATTATGGTGTTCTTCTCGAAGTAAACTTCAAGGAAGCATTTTACCAGCATTATTTTATGCCTTTGGCTTTCATGTCCGAAGAAGAACTGGACACAAGTACCATCATTGCTCCTGTGAAGATGGGAAAACAGCAAGGTTTTCTTGTGGATGCGCTGCATCAGGAAGATTTCAGAAAACTTCTTTTTGACAATATTGTGCAATCCAAGGAAAACAAGGAATTCAAATTGGTTTTCCACAAAGGAATCAAATTCGAAGACAAAGAATATAAGTCATCCAAATTCATGGGATTGGAGCAAAGTAATACCTCCATTATTTACAATGATGCTTTTGTACTTAAGATTTTCCGCCGCATTTACGTAAGCACGAATCCCGATTACGAAATCAGCCGATTCCTTACCGAAAGAATGCATTTTGAAAGTTCTCCAGCCTATACCGGAAGTATCAATCTAGCTTTACCAGAAGGTAACATAACCCTTGGTCTTATGCAGGAATTGGTTCCCAATCAGGGAGATGCTTGGAAGTTCATGTTGGAAGAAGTAGATGGCGTTTTTCACAATCTGAAAAGAAAGAAAATCAAGATTGAAAAGCTGCCTGAAATTCCATTATTCAAGAGATTGAAGATTAATGAAATACCGCCCGAAATTATCGACTGGGTTGGTTTGAGTCTGTTTTTACGACTTCAGACCTTGGCAAAACGCACTGCCGAAATGCACATCGCACTCGGTGGTGACATTCATGATACCGCTTTTACACCAACGACATACAACGGCGATTATACTGTTTGGCTCAAAAACCGTATGCTATACCAATTCCAAAACAGGCTGAATATCATTGAAAACAGCCTGCACAAACTGGACGGCTTGGCACTGGAATTAGCCCATCAGTTTATGGAAAACAAAAAACTGGTCCGTAAACATTTTGTAGAGTTTGATTGGACCAAAATGAAATCAGAACGCATCCGTATTCATGGGGATTATCATTTAGGACAGATTTTGGTCAATGGAGATGATTTTTATATCCTTGATTTTGAAGGAGAACCTGAGAGTACCATTCGTGACCGAAAAGTAAAACAACCGCCGCTCAAAGACGTAGCCGGTTTGTTCCGCTCGTTCCACTATGCAATTTATGCCACAATTTTCAATAACAAAGACAGTTACCCATACGAACAGGAGCAATTGTTCAAAGCGGGAGAATTGTTGTTCAATTACTTTGTCGGAGTATTTTTAGAAACTTATATTGACAAAGCACAATCCGGAAACCTGAATATTGGCTACAACCATGAAATAGATTTCCTTTTGAAATATTGCCTCATTGAAAAAGCAGTTTACGAACTGGGTTACGAACTGAATTCCCGTCCACGCTGGGCAGTGATTCCACTACGTGGTATTCAGAGCATTATGGGGTATTAGGAGCGAAAGGTTTGGGCAATTGCTAAACCATGTTCCCGCTTTCTGTCTCGTTCCAAAAAACGAGACTGCCAATCGGGGCTAAACAGGGTTTGAATTATATTAAATAAAAATTTTTAATGAAAATTAAGTTACTGGTCATACTATCATTTTATTTTTCAATAAGCTTTGGGCAGAGTGAGGAAAAAGCAGTTGAAGTCATAAAGCCACAGATTTTTTTCTTAAATGCAGCAGAAAATATATTTGGCAGTTCAAGACAAGTTATTCCAATAACATTACCGCCTAAAACCATCAAGTGGTATTATACGATTTCAGCTTTTAGAAATGAAAAAGATGTTAGGGAAGTTTCAGGAACATTCAATCTGTTGGCCAGCCTTTCAAAAGTTTTGGATGCAACCAACGTTTCAGCTATTACACTGAAAATGCTCGGAACACCACCCGGAAGTGACTACTGTGATGTATTTCTTTTGAAATCAAATAAAGAAGTAAAAAAGTTTGAAGATAAGGACGATGTATGGGGAGGCCATTTTGGTTACATTAGGGAAGGTTCCCGAGAAAGAATTGTCTCTGGTGTTGTTGATATTAAACCAAATGCAACCCTCACTCAATACCTTGCCTTTAGGAACAAAGGACTATATGGAGTGAATGTTTCATTACAGGTGGTAGCAATCGTAAAACAGGAAATCACAATAAACGGATGGACAAAGGAGCAAAAGAACAAACTTTATGAAACTACCAAGTCGTCATTATTGTCTTTGGGACTGGATAATATCATAAGTAGTAATGAAATCCATAAATTATCCGCTTGCGCAGTAAAAAAGATTTCCAGTCAATACACCTCAGGTCAGATTGATAATTTAGCAAAATATGAAATGCAGGATATTCAAATGGATATTTATAAAAACTGTAATACGGAATTAGGACTAAAAATTGATTTTGACCAAATTAATGAGACTTTATCAATAACAAAAAGTAAATTGGTCGGAAAATGGAAGGATGAGAATTCAACCTTTATATTGAGCGCAACAGGAAGTCTTAGCATCCAATCTGATGATGGTAAAGAAACTTCAGGAACTTGGGAGTTAAGTCAGGGTTTGCTAAAAATGAAACTGAGTGACGCCAACAAAAACAATGAATATCAGATTTTAAAATTTTCCAAAAATAAATTCACTTATCAGTCTAAGGATTCAAAAGGTGATCAGACAATTTATAATGCAGTCAAAATAAGCGAATAAAAACAATATATAATTGAAATAAAAACAAAATAAGATGAACCAAGTACAGCCATTTTCCCTTTTTACCGATTTTGATATCGACTTATTCAAGGCAGGCAAACATTTTAAATTATACGAAAAAATGGGCGCACACCTCATGGAGGTCGATGGAGTGAAAGGTGTTTATTTTGCTGTTTGGGCTCCGGCAGCACGCTCAGTATCCGTAGTGGGCGATTTTAACTATTGGATACAAGGTGAGCATCCGCTGAATGTGCGTTGGGATGGCTCGGGTATTTGGGAAGGGTTTATACCGGGAGTAGAAAAAGGAACTACTTATAAATACAAAATTCAGTCCAATAATGGCGGTATCATTACTGAAAAAGCGGATCCGTTTGCCTTGTTTTGTGAGCATCCACCACAAACAGCTTCCGTCATTTGGGACTTGGATTATAAGTGGAAAGACAAAAAATGGATGGATATCCGTAAAGACAAAAACGGACTGGATAAACCTTTCTCGGTTTATGAAGTACATCTCGGTTCCTGGCGTAGAAACAAAGAAGGCAAATTCTTAACATATCTTGAATTAGCCGACCAACTTGTAGAATATGTAAAAGAAACAGGCTTCACCCACGTTGAATTCATGCCAGTGATGGAATATCCCTACGACCCATCTTGGGGATATCAACTGGTAGGTTATTTTGCTCCAACATCCCGTTTTGGCAAACCTCAGGATTTCATGGTTTTGGTTGATAAACTGCATCAGGCCGGAATCGGAGTTATTTTGGACTGGGTTCCGTCACATTTCCCGGAAGATACACACGGATTAGGATTCTTCGATGGTTCCCATCTCTATGAACATCCGGACCGAAGAAAAGGTTTCCATCCCGACTGGAAAAGTTTGGTGTTCAATTACGGACGTAATGAAGTGCGCTCGTTCTTAATCAGTAATGCTATTTTTTGGCTTAGCCAATACCATATTGACGGACTTCGTGTTGATGCGGTGGCTTCAATGCTTTATTTGGATTACTCCAGAAAAGAAGGCGAGTGGGAACCCAACATTTATGGCGGAAGAGAAAATTTGGATACCATCAGTTTTCTGAAAGATTTTAATGAAGCAGTATATTCCAATTTTCCTGATACTCAAACTATAGCAGAGGAAAGTACCAGTTTTCCGATGGTTTCCAGACCAACATTTATAGGAGGTTTGGGCTTTGGTATGAAATGGATGATGGGCTGGATGCACGATACGCTGCAATATTTCAAAAAAGAAAGTGTATACCGTAAATACCATCAAAACGATTTGACATTCTCCATGACTTATGCTTTTACTGAGAATTTCATGCTGCCTCTGTCACATGATGAAGTAGTGTATGGAAAACAATCCATTTTGGGCAGAATGACTGGAGACGAATGGCAGCGTTTTGCCAATCTGCGCTTACTTTATGGTTATATGTTCACGCATCCCGGAGCGAACCTGTTGTTTATGGGAGCAGAGTTCGGGCAAAGCAGAGAATGGAATTTTGAATCGAGTTTGGACTGGCATCTGCTTCAATTTGGATACCATCAGGGCATTAAAAAATGCATCACCGATTTGAATTCATTATACAAAAACAATCCGGCATTGTTTGAAAAGCAATTCCATGTTGATGGTTTCGAATGGATTAATTACTCCGACAGTGAAAATGCTGTACTGAGCTATATCCGCAAAGGAAATAATGAGAAAGAACAATTGGTAGTCATTTGTAATTTTACACCAGTAGTAAGACAAAATTACCGAATAGGCTTGCCAATGAAAGGAAAACTGACAGAGATTTTTAATTCTGATAATACAGAATATGGCGGAAGCGGAGTAGTGGCTTCAAAACCAATCAAAATTGATAAAACACCATGGAATTACAGGGATTATTCGGCAGAACTGACTTTGCCGCCTCTGGGAGTATCCGTTTATAAAATAGCATAAAAGGTTAATTCAATCGGCCACGAAAACTTTGGAATTCGTGGCTTTCTTTATTATCCTCAACCGCAAACGTTGTAGTTAAAAACTACTATAATATCATGGTGCGTTTTAGCATCCAACTTTGTAAATTTGGCCCTCTACGATTAACAAATCATTATGATTACTAATACAGAACTTGAATATAAAGGAGATCAGTTTCCTTCTAAAATTATTTCTTTTGAACAGGATGTCGACAGTATTTATTTTAATACCGACAACAACGTAATTCTTAAAGTTACCATCCTGCGGGATAGTTTAATCCGATTCAGATATACTACTAAAGGTTATTTCAGCAATGACTTTTCGTATGCCATTGACAAATCACAATCTCATGGTTACAACCAGTTGGAAGTTGTTGAGGAATCTCATTACTATCTTATTAAAACCAGTAAGGTATATTGCAAAATCAACAAAAAGGATATGAAAGTATCCATTCATGACATAGATGGATTTACGATTTTGGAAGATGAATATGGTTTCCATTGGGAAGAACATTATGAGTATGGCGGAAACATCGTTAAGATGAGCAAAGCTTCAAAAGACGGCGAAAGTTTCTATGGAATGGGAGACAAGCCAACACACCTGAACCTGAAAGGAAAACGTGTTGAAAATTGGGCTACAGACCAATATGCATTTCATAAAGACCAAGAACCTTTATACAAGGTAGTTCCTTTTTATATTGGACTTCACCATCACAAAGCTTACGGTATTTTCTTTGATAATACTTTTAGAACGTTCTTTGATTTTTGTCAGGAAAAGCGAAATGTGACCAGTTTCTGGGCAGAAGGTGGCGAGATGAATTATTATTTCATTTATGGGCCTAAAATGTCGGATGTAGTTACAACTTATACACATCTTACCGGAAAACCTGAACTTCCGCCCATGTGGACTTTAGGGTACCATCAATGCAAATGGAGCTATTACCCTGAAAGTAAGGTAAAGGAAATTACAAGTAAATTCCGTGAACTTCGTATTCCGTGCGATGCTATTTATCTTGATATAGATTACATGGAAGGTTTCCGTTGTTTTACCTGGAGTAAAGAATATTTCCCGGAACCAAAAAGAATGGTAGCCGAACTGGCAAAAGAAGGTTTCAAAACAGTAGTGATTATTGACCCGGGAATCAAAATTGACAAAGATTATTGGGTGTATCAGGAAGCGCTTAAAAATGATTATTTCTGTAAACGGGCTGATGGCCCTTATATGAAAGGGAAAGTCTGGCCGGGCGAATGTAATTTCCCGGATTTTACCAAACCTGAAGTGCGGGAATGGTGGGCTGGATTGTTCAAGGAACTTATATCAGAAATAGGCGTAAAAGGAGTTTGGAATGATATGAACGAACCAGCCGTAATGGATGTGCCCGGAAAAACATTCCCTTATGATGTACGCCATGACTATGACGGAAATCCTTGCAGCCACAGAAAAGCGCATAATATTTACGGAACGCAAATGGCACGAGCCACTTATGAAGGCGTAAAACGATTTGCCTATCCAAAGCGTCCATTTATTATTACTCGATCTGCTTATTCAGGAGCACAACGTTATACTTCTTCATGGACAGGAGATAATGTGGCGAGTTGGGAACATCTTTGGATAGCCAACATCCAAATGCAACGCATGTCAATCTCCGGAATGGGCTTTACCGGCTCGGATATTGGTGGATTTGCAGAGCAGCCGTCAGGCGAATTGTATGCACGCTGGATTCAGTTGGGAGTATTCCATCCGTTCTGCAGGACGCACTCCTCTGGCGACCATGGGGAACAGGAACCTTGGTCTTTTGGAGAAGAAGTGATTGATATTACCAGAAAATTTGTTGAGTTGCGTTACCAATTATTGCCTTATCTGTACACCATGTTCTGGCAATATGTAAATGAAGGAACTCCGATGCTCAAACCACTGGTTTATTTTGACCAGGATGATATGCATACGCATTACAGAACGGATGAATTTATTTTTGGAAACCAGATTTTGGTTTGCCCAATATTAGAACCTAACGCACAGGGAAGACGCATGTATATTCCAAAAGGACACTGGTACAATTATTGGACTGGTGAACGTATTGAAGGAAAAAAAGAGCTTTGGATAAAAACCGATTTTGACCAGATTCCGATTTTCATCAAAGAAGGAGCAATTATCCCTAAATATCCGGTGCAGCAATATGTTGGCGAATTGCAGTTTGATGAACTCGAATTGGATGTTTATTATAAGCCGGGAAAAGAAAAATCGATGGTTTATGAAGATGCACAGGACGGCTACGATTACAACAAAGGAAGATTTTCATTGCGTACGTTTACACTTAATGGAAAAGAGAAAGAGCTTATCATTCAGCAACATAAGGAAGGAACTTTTGAAACCCATTATTCCAACTTTAAAATTAACCTGAAAGCATTACCATTTAAAGTAAAGAAAATCGAAGTGGATAATGAAAAAATATCTCTCGATTCCCTGCAGTTTAACAATGGGAATACATTGATATTATATAAAGATTTTACAGAATTGCATATAATAGGAGTCTAAATAATTCTTAAATTTGAAAGACAAAAACCAAATATCATGAAGAAAAAAATAATATTAGGAGGAGTGTTGTGTATTGCCTTGGCAATATCGTGTGCCAAAAATCCTTTTACAGGAAAAAATACACTGGCTTTAGTCCCTAATAGTGAAATCCTTCCATCGGCTTTTGCCCAATATGGAACTTTTATAAAGGAAAATAAAGTAATTTCAGGTACATCTGATGCTAATAAGGTTGTCAACGTTGGTACCAAAATCAAAAATGCAGCCGAAAAATGGCTTAATGCTAATGGTTACCAAGGCTATCTTAAAGATTATCAGTGGGAATACAAACTGGTTGAAAGCAAAGAAGTAAACGCTTGGTGTATGCCAGGAGGAAAAATAGTAGTGTATTCCGGAATACTTCCTATTACTAAGGATGAAGCAGGTTTGGCTACCGTTTTAGGTCATGAGGTTTCACACGCCTTATGCAACCATGGACAGCAGCGTATGAGTGCAGGTATGCTTCAGCAATTAGGAGCCGCCGGTGTTGGAGTTGCTGTTGGAGGAAAAAGTGCCGAAGTGCAGCAGATTGCAATGACCGCTTACGGTGCGACAACAGAAATAGGAGGAATGTTACCTTTCAGTAGAAGTCACGAAAGTGAAGCCGATAAAATAGGTTTGACGTTAATGGCTATTGCTGGGTATAATCC
>CAMFLD010000110.1 GCA_945957245.1 uncultured Flavobacterium sp.
GTATAAGAGACAGGCAGAGAATTGCTCAAAGCAATTATGTAATCCATAATATTTCTGTTAAAGAAACTCATAAACAAATCGAACAAATTCTTAAATTATTGAATAATCAATAATTAATTCCTGAGATGTTAATGTTTGGTTAATATATTTATTGAACAAATGTTAAAATGTTAAATTTGTATAATGAATAAATTGTTTTTCCGTTTACTGGTAATCTTAATGAGTTTATCCCTTATCGGGATTATCCTGGTTCAGGTCTATTGGTTCGACAAATCTTTCGAGAATAATGAAGAACAATTTAAATATCATGTTAAACAGGTTCTGGGCAATGTAGCAGACAAATTACAGAAACAGGAACAGTACAGTTATTTTGAGATGTACAACCATCTTAAAGACAGTATAGGTAAAGCGCCTCAGAAAAGTGATTTCTTGGAATTTGGTTATTTTCAACGCGATTCCAGAACCAATGAAACGATAATATATTCAAACAATATAATTTCCGAAGACTATGGTATTTCGGGTTCGTTCTTTGATAAAAAATTAGACAGCGTAAAGCTTAAAAATTATACGGCAACAAGAAAAACCGAGATTTACAATGACGATATCGATAAATCGGGTCTCAAACAATCTGCTACTCCTGATGTAAAGATAGAAAAATCAGGACGTATGGATTTGTTGGATAATGCCCAGTTTGAAATCCTATACAAAGACATTGCGGCTGTCAAGCCAATACAGGAAAGAGTTTCAAACGAAACGATGCAGAAATTATTGTCAGAAGAACTCAAAGAATATGGTGTTAAAACACCATTCGAGTTCAATGTATACAGCAACGGTTTGGCAACTAAAATAAAATCAGAACGGTTCAAGTATGAAAAAAATTCAACCTATTCCATTCCGATTTTTATTGACAATGATGGCAATAACAAATACCAGCTGTTACTGACATTTCCACAGAAAAAGAAATTCCTTTTTTCAGAATTAATCGGAATCTGCATATTGTCAATCGTCTTTACACTTATCATCATCATTGCTTATTCAAGTGCTTTGAATCAATTGATAAAACAACGTCAGATATCGGAAATCAAAACCGATTTTATCAACAACATGACACACGAGTTCAAAACACCAATAGCCACTATAAATTTGGCTCTTGATGCAATGAAAAACCCCAAGGTTATTGAAGATAAGGAAAAAGTGCTGCGTTACATGCAAATGATAAAAGACGAAAACAAACGTATGCACGCACAGGTTGAAAATGTACTTCGCATATCCAAACTGGAGAAAAAAGAATTGGATATTGCTAAGGAATCCAACAATATACATGACATTATTGATGATGCAATCGAACATGTACATTTAATTATTGAAGACCGGAACGGGAAAATTACCAAGCATTTTGATGCTACGAGAAGTTCAGTATTGCTAAACGATGTACATTTTACCAATGTTATTGTCAATATACTCGATAATGCCATCAAATATTCTCCAGAAGCCCCTATAATTGATATCTATACCGAAAATGTAAATGATTTTATCATTATAAAAATTAAAGATCAGGGAGCCGGAATGTCTAAAACTGCCCAAAAAAGAATTTTTGAAAAATTCTACAGGGAGCATACCGGAGATCTACATAATGTCAAAGGGCATGGATTAGGATTGGCCTATGTTAAACGCATCATAGATGATCATAACAGCCAAATCTATGTAGAAAGTGAAAAAGGAAAAGGCAGCACATTTATAATTAAAGTCCCACTCATAAATTAGAAAACAACAAACAAATTACTATGGAAAACAACAAAAAAATATTACTGGTAGAAGACGATCAGAACTTCGGCATAGTCCTTAGAGAATTCCTGACGCTAAATGATTTCGATGTAACCCTTGCCAAAAACGGTATGGAAGGTTTCGAGAAATTCAAAAAAGACAATTTTGATCTGTGCATCCTCGATGTGATGATGCCTTATAAAGATGGCTATACTTTAGCGAAAGAAATCAGGGAGAAAAACAAAGATGTGCCTTTGATTTTCCTAACTGCCAAATCTATGAAAGAAGATGTGCTTAAAGGATATAAAGTAGGGGCTGATGATTACCTTAACAAACCTTTTGACTCTGATGTTTTATTGATGAAGGTAAAAGCAATCATTCAGAGAAAAGCCGCAGAGAATAAAAACGAACCGGCTAAATTCGAATTTCAAATCGGAAGATTCCTTTTAAATTCAAAACTACGTTACCTAAAACTGGATAACAATGAGCCAATCAAATTGTCTCCAAAAGAGTCAGAATTGCTTAAAATGATGGCTACCTACGAAAATGACCTGATGCCAAGAGAACTGGCGTTAACCAAAATTTGGAGGGAAGACAACTACTTCACCTCACGAAGCATGGACGTTTACATTGCCAAGCTGCGTAAATACCTTAAAGATGACCCAAATGTGGAAATCCTTAACATTCACGGAGAAGGTTTCAGACTCGTAGTGAAAAAATAATAAAAAGAAAATCCCGTCAACACTAGGCGGGATTTTTTATTTTAGGATATTAGTTTTTTAGAAGCTGTCTCCTGCTGTCCACTATATCTTTTATGCCTCTCGGCATAAAAGGATGCCGTTCCCATCAGGGCTAGGGCACAAGTTTTTATTTCCAGTTAAGCTGCAGGGCAAAACAAGTCTTACCTTTGGAACTTACTTTATAAACGGAAGGATTATCAGCATGGCTTTGTTCAATAACAACTGTTTCTCCTAACGAAACTTCCTTGAGATAATTCATTTCAAAACTGACCAACTCCTGATTCAGCAAAGCATCCGGATTTGCATAATCCAGACACCATTCCAGGTATTTCACACTATTCGCATGGTTTACAATATCCAAATCAGAAAGAAGTATCTTTTTTTCAGCAATAGCAACACTTTCAATCGTAGTATCAATTCTGGAAGATTGCAATTCGGTAGCCTTGGCATCGGGATATTTTTCAAAATGCTCATGGGGAAGTAATAAACTTTCAGGCCGACGGGTATCGGTATTAAAAACAGCCCAAAACGTTTCACAACCGGCAATCTTTTCATCACCAAGATAAAGTTCCAAACATCTTATAGAACGTGAGTTTTCAAGTGAATTAATCCATGTTTTCACAGTTACAACATCACGCCATTGAGGTAATCTCTTAACTTCAACACGCATCCGGCTCAAAACCCATGCCTGGTGGTTCACCTGCATATCCGAAAAACTGATGCCGCCCATTTCCGCATGAACCCCCGCAGTGAGTTGCAGCAGGTTGCACAAATCAGTATATTTTAAATAACCGCCGGGATAACATTGCAGAAAATTGATTTCCCATTGTTTGTATAGTATCGAAGTAAAATCAGGTGAAATCGGCATGCTAAAATGTTAATTCCCAAATCGGATACCCAAACTTAGCTGTACCTGATTGGCTTTTGAAAAATAAGATTTGTATTCGGGTGCAGTTGATACATCCAAAGAGTTGGCAATATAATCAATCCCGATAAAAACATAACCTGATTTCATGATTTTATAATCTAAAATACCACCAATCCTGAATTCATTTCCGTTTTGTTTCCCAAATCTGGAACCTCTGCTGCCAAGCTCCAGCGAAGCTGCTCCATAGCCAATATGAGGAGTAAGAAGGAGTTTTTCGGTAAATTTCTTTTGATAGCCAATTATAATATAAGCACTAGTGTATTTTGAAGTACTCAGATTAGCAATCATTTCTTTATTGGTTATATCATAAGTGACAAAATCTGCACCTACACCCGCCTTAAAACTATTAAATTCCAGAAAGTCGAGTTGCGATGAAAATCCTATCCTCGGTTTATGAGCATCAGCAAGAGCAGTATTGCCAAACTGAATGGGATACAACATTCCAAATCGGGCATTAAAATTAAACTCTAACTCCTTGTTTTTTGTCTTGTCAGCATTTTGAGCATAGGAGACCGATACACAGACTAATAATAAGCATATAAATTGTTTCATAAGGCTAATAATTTATAGTGTAAACTATCGGGTCGTTATCTATCTGCAGATTTACTGTTTGGTCAGTTTCGGCATTTGTCTGTGTATTTAAGGAAGTATACTTTAACTGAAAAGCTTGATTTTTTTTGAGCAAAATCTGAACAGGCAATAAAAAACTTGAATTACTTGTTGGGCTGTTATAATAATCCGGAAATGCTGTATAAATACCGTTGATTCGTATCTTTTTTAAAGTACTCCATGGATACGTTTGACTGTAATTCAGGTTCAGAGCTGCAGTTTCATTTTCTTTTAGCAAGTAAGCATTGTTTAAAACAAATTTATAATTCACAAAATCACTCGGATTTATATTGGAGACTTCTTTTTGAAGGTAAGAGGTATCATCACTGTAAATTTTTAAATTGATGCCGTTAGCATTTTTTGGAGCGGGAAAAATCAAAGTAATATTTCCGTTAGCATCAGTCTTACCTTGTGAAATCAAACTGCCTCCCGAAGGATAATTGTCAGAAACGGATATCTGAACATGCGCATTGGCTATAGGCGTGTTATCAGAATTTAGTACTTTAGTCTGGAACACCAGCCTGGTTTCAGCGTCATAATAAATTTTATCGCAGGCATTCAAGCTTAAAAATAGTACGAAGAACAAAAGTCTTTTTACTGAAACTCTTCTATGGTAATTCAGAGTATTAAGAATCATAAATTTTATGCATTTTTTTTAAGATGCAATTTTCTAATAAGGTTGCTTATTGCTGCATTTTTTCTGTAATATAATCAATAATGGCCGAATTAGACTCTTGATAATCAAACCATTTTACATCTTCTGTGCGTTTGAACCAGGTTAATTGACGTTTAGCAAAACGACGTGTATTTTTCTTTATTTCCTCAATGGCATAATCTAACGATACTGTTCCGTCAAAATAATCAAATAACTCCCGATAGCCTACAGTTTGCAATGCATTGAGTTGTTTAAAGGGAAGTAGACTTTCTGCTTCTTTTACCAGGCCTTCAGCTACCATAAGGTCAACCCGCTGGTTAATCCTTTGATAAATAATTTCTCTTGGCGCTTCAAGTCCAATGATGATAGGAGTGAAGTTACGCTTCACTTTCTTTTTATTAAGAAAGGAAGAATAGGGTTTTCCGGTTCCCAAACATACCTCTATAAAGCGCTTCAACCGTTGCGGATTTTGTAGTGTTTGTGGATTTTCAGTCGCTGTTTTATGATAAAACTCAGGGTCTAAGTTTTTAAACTGTTGCTGTAGGTATATAATTCCAAGTTCTTCAAAATCAGTATTTATTTTTTCTCGAACTGACTTGTCTATATCTGGAAACTCATCAATAGATTCCAAAACAGCATCTACATACAAACCTGATCCGCCAACCATTATCTGTATCTCATTATTTGAAAACAATTTGTCAAGTTGCGCTATAGCATCTTTTTCAAAATCACCCACAGTATAGGAATCAAAAATAGATTTGTTTTGGATAAAATAGTGTGGGGCAGAGGCCAATTCCATTTGGCTTGGTACCGCAGTACCAATACGCATTTCCTTAAAAAACTGCCGGCTGTCACATGAAATGATACTACAATTAAAATACTCAGCCAAAGCTATGCTCAGGGAAGTCTTCCCAATAGCAGTAGGACCGATTATCGTGATTAGATAGTTCATATTGCCTGTCGAATGGAATAGAAGAACAATACCGGAAGTTCTAAAATTAAAATTTAATGATTTTATAAACCTTATGCTTTCTCAGATATGCCTGAATTATAGTTCGGGTATCCCGATTATTCTGCATTGGTATAATGATATTTTTAAGTATTTCTATATTGTTGATCTGGTAATTCAAATCATAAAAACAATATCCTCTGTAGATTCCATTTTCAATCAATACAGCACTTCTTTCGTCAACACTTCTGCCACGGTCGATTATGACCATATTATCATTGTCAAACTTCATTTCCTGAATAAATTCCTCAACCCGTTCGTTGTATAATTCTGGAGCTTCCTTACCAAGACAGGCTCCATTACATTCCTTTATTTTATACTGAAAACAACCGTTTTGGGTTTCAAATAATCCATTCAGTTTTTGACAAAGATTATATTTTTCGGTGATTTTAAAGAGTGAGTTTTTCCCTTCCTGGATAGACGTAAAAGAAGTAATCTCTTTCTTTCTTCCATCAGCTTTCTGAAGTTTAAGTGTTAGATAACCGTTTTCATCTTTTTCCTGATATAATGCCCATTGAAAAATGGTTTTGCGCTGCGAACGATTGTAAATCGGCTTATTGATTTTGATTTCTTCACTTTCCTTTAAAAGGGCTATAAGTTCGCTTCCGGTTTCTTCATAAGTCACTGCAAATACTTCACGCTGTATCTTTTTGCATTTACTGGTATTACCCGTAAAATGTTGGTTGATACGTTTTTTGATGTTTTTACTTTTGCCAATATAAATCAAATCCCCTTTTTCATTATGGATGTAATAAATTCCGGTTTTGCTGGGCAGGCTTTCTACAATATCCAAAAGTTTTGGCGACAACCCTTTTTTGATTTCTGCTTTTATCAGGCTGATTAGTATTTCTTTTTTTACATCCTTTTCTAAAAGCATCTTGAATAATTTAACTGTAGCCATGGCATCACCACTAGCCCTATGACGGTCGGTTACCGGTATTCCTAATGCCCGCACCAACTTCCCAAGGCTATACGAAACCTGACCGGGAATAAGTTTTTGGGATAATTCTACAGTGCATAACGTTGGTTTGATATAATCATAACCTAACCGGCCAAATTCCATTCTTAATATCCTGTAATCAAAAGAGGCGTTGTGGGCTACGATGATACAGTCCTGCGTGATTTCGATGATGCGTTTGGCAATCTCATAAAACTTGGGTGCAGAACGCAGCATAGCATTATTAATCCCGGTAAGCTTAACTACAAAAGGCTGAATTGGTTTTTCAGGATTAACCAGACTGATGAACTGGTCTACAATCTGATGTCCGTCAAATTTATAGATGGCTATTTCGGTAATGCCTTCTTCATTATATTGGCCACCAGTGGTTTCTATGTCAAGTATTGCGTACAAATTAGCTGATGGTTGTCGGTTTTCGGTTGCTGGTAACTAAAATCATTTTCAAATCTTCAAATTAACACATTTTTCAAATTAGCGTCCGCCAAAGATACTACTTCCAACCCGAATCATGGTACTTCCGCATTCAATAGCTAAAAGATAATCCCCGGACATTCCCATGGATAGGGTGGAGAGTTGTCGGTTGTCGGTTGTCGGTTTTTGGTATTTATCAAATAATGACTTCAAATAGTAGAACTCTTTCCGAATTAGCTCTTTATTATCGGTAAAGGTAGCCATTCCCATTAAGCCGGTAATTTTAATGTTTTGTAAAACATTTAGTTCAGGAGCATTAAGGATTTCCTGCAGTTCTTTTTCATCTAATCCAAACTTAGATTCCTCTTCAGCAATATAAACCTGAAGCAGGCAGTCAATCACTCTTTTGTGTTTTGCCGCTTGTTTGTTGATTTCCTGCAGTAATTTTAGGCTGTCCACGCCATGAATAAGGCTTACATATTCGGCCATATACTTCACTTTGTTTGTTTGTACATGTCCTATCATGTGCCATTGAATGTCTTTAGGCATTTGTTCCCACTTATCGGTCATTTCCTGGATCTTGTTTTCCCCAAAAATGCGTTGCCCCGCTTCATAAGCCTGCATCAGGTTGGAAACAGGTTTTGTTTTTGAAACCGCAACCAACGTTACATTCGAAGGAATTGTGGATTTAATTTTAAGAAGGTTATCCTTTATAGACATGCTTTTATGCTTTGGGCTTGAAAAATATCTGAAGGCTTCCGGTGTCTTTCGGTGCCGATTTATCTGGGTTTAGCGTCATTCCAAAGCTCTTGTTTTTCAAAATGTTTATGGTTGACATCAGTTTTCCGTTTTGGAACAATTCAATACATTTCTTCTTTTCATTGTATTTCCATTGTCCTGTTT
>CAMFLD010000111.1 GCA_945957245.1 uncultured Flavobacterium sp.
CAAGATTTGTTGTAAAACCTTTGTAATAAAGATTTAACGACTCAGAAAATAAGATATAAACGTAAAACATCGACTGATATAAAGCAAAAAAGCCATCTCGTTATTAAACGAGAAAGCTTTTCATTGGTCTAACTACTAAACCGTGATACGAGTTACAAATTCGTATCAAAACAACACAACTAATTTTGAATGACTGGCTTAGCTTTTTAAGCCCTTCTTTTCATTTGCTTTTTTGGGCAAAAAAGGTTTTCATTTCTGAAAACCTTCTCCCAATTTCGCGGTCTGGACGGGACTCGAACCCGCGACCCCATGCGTGACAGGCATGTATTCTAACCAACTGAACTACCAAACCTCTTGCGATTGCGGTTGCAAATATACAATGGTTTTTGAAATCTGCAAGTGTTTTTTATTAAATTTATTTTTATTTTGAAAAAAATTATCCAAACATTTGTTTTTCAACAAGGTATGTTGTCAAAATCTTTTCAAAACTTTCTTCTACCGCTACCGGAACATACTTAATTCTGTTTTGGGCGCAGGTCATGGCCAATGTTTTGAAATATTCATTAACCTTTTCTTCATAGACATCTTTAATGGTATCAGCAAAAATATTGATTTGCTCTCCCGTTTCCATATCAATGAATTTTCGGGGTGCGTTATCAAAATTGAAATTGATCTCCGTTTGCTTATCGACAACATGAAAGACAATAACTTTGTGTTTGTTATGTTTTAAATGCTGTAATGCATTGAACAATGCTTCCTTATTGGCATTTTGAAACATATCGGTAAACAGTACAATCATGGAGCGACGATGGATTTTTTCGGCTATTTGGTGCAGGAAGGTTACCGTATCGGTATTCTTTGAAATCTTTGGGTTTTCCAGCAAATCTTCAAGCTTATTCAATATCATGCGGTGGTGGCGGTCACTTCCTTTTTCCGGGGCATAATATTCGTAGGTATCCGAATAGACGCTAAGTCCAACGGCATCGCGCTGCTTTTTGAGCAGGTTCATCAAAACTGCTGATGCTAATACTGAAAAGCCTATTTTATTATGAAAGAAAGGCGTTCCGCTCTTTAACTTAGGATAATGCATGGATGAAGAGTTATCGATAATCAGGTGGCAGCGCAAATTGGTTTCTTCTTCAAACTTTTTGGTATACAACCGATCGGTCTTTGCAAATAATTTCCAGTCAATATGCTTGGTACTTTCCCCTGAATTATAAACCTTGTGTTCGGCGAATTCAGCAGAAAAACCGTGGAATGGTGATTTGTGCATCCCTGAAATAAATCCTTCTACTACCTGATTAGCCAACAGTTCAAGATGCTTGAATCCTGAGACGAGTTCTTTTTGTTCTTCAATCTTCATAATTCAAATATAGGGAATTGGTAGATTGTGAGATTTGAAGATTTGAAAATTTTTAACATCTATTGCTAAAAAACGAAAGCCTGTATGTTAGCCCCGATGGAAGTGGCATCCTTTTTTCTTGTTTTGCCAACAAGAAAAAAGATAAAGCGTACAGCGGGAGTGGGTTTCTTTAAAGCACTATAGTTGGTGCTTCTAAACAAAAAAGCCCAACTTTCGTTGAACCTCTTTGCTAACTAAAACTATCTATTACTTATTCTTTTATTTTTTGGCATTCTGTTGGATAAAAGTATCAAAATCAGGTAATGACTTATCCTCATAAATCAAAATAAACTGCTTGAACTGCATGTAGCCATAAACATAGGGATTTTGTGTTGCCTGTTCATAATTTTTGGAAAAGTACTCCTCTATGGTCATGCCTTCTGGTACGGGATTGGGTAGTTTAGCCCACATCTTCCGAGCGTAATCGTAACATTCTTTCAGTTCTTTCTCTTTGTGTTGTTTCTTCCACCAAAGTATGGCCACGATATTGGCAAAATATTCGCTTTGATACGAACCATCTATCCTCTCTTTTGAGAAATATTCAAAGGCATGTCCCAATTCGTGGGGTAGGTAGAATCCGTTAAAAAATAATCCAAAGGCTTTTTTACCGTCAGCCTCACTTCCAGCGACTTCATAGAAGAAACTTTTTTGTTCAGGAATTACCTGTGCCCAAAGCGGAAGGTGTGCAGTATCCTTTTCAAAGTAAATCAAATAGGGTGTTGTATGGAGTATTGTTTTGACATCGAACTTCAGGTTTGGACAAATTCTTTTTATATCTTTTATAAACTGAGCTGAAACCTGATTCCCGTCCTTAACTAAAGCTACAGAATCAGTATAGGTTTTGAACCAATTTTTTTGGGCATTTGCTTTATAAGTAATTACCAAAAATGCAAATGATAGTAGTATGGATTTTATCATTTTATTAGGAATTTAGTTTTTGATTATTTTTTTTATGATTATGCTTCCAGTTTGTCTGTTTTCGAGTCTTAGCAAATAGACTCCTGATTGAAAATCAGAGATATCCATGACTATAGTGGTAGCATTTATTGTCCTCTCCCGTAAGGATTGACCATGCAAACTCAAGATAGAAAGTACGCCTCCGACTAATTTATCATCAACCACAGTAACAAACAGATTGTCTTGTGCGGGATTAGGATAAACATTTAAAGAAACAGCCGAAAATACTTCATTGGGTAAGGATGGTGTTAGCCTGCAAAACTCAAATCCCTGCGAACTAAAACTGGCCGGTAAATAAAGATTTCCGGCAAACCCCAATAGATTAAATCCGTTGGGGGATGTAGAATATGTAGCAATAACTGGATTAATCTGAAACGTTCCTGCTGTTGTGCCATCACTTTCATATAAATATTCAGAGCCTCCAACTGAAGCAAAACCTACAAAATAGATTTTTCCGTTAAAAACATAACTGTAAGACACTCCGGCAATACCCGGAAGTGATTTTATCAAACTTGTACCTGCTGGTGTACCATTGGTCCTAAGCATTTCCACAGCTGTTCCGTTGTAGCCAAAAGCATAGACTTCATTAGCAAATTTAATAATTCCATTAGGGGTACTAGCATAGGTAACGGAATTCGGAGCTCCCGGATTGACGTCTTTAACCAATTGTGTTCCTGCTGTTGTTCCATCAGTGCTCCAGAGTTCCCTTCCAGTTATCCCGTCATTGGCAACAAAATATACTTTTGTACCATCAGTAAAAAAGTTCTGCGGATCAGAACTGTAGGAAACCGTATTGATATCCTTAATCATAACCGTTCCGGTATCTGTTCCGTCACTGGCCCAAAGCTCTCCTCCAAGGCCATTACTATCATTCTGAAAATAAAACCTGTTGTTGAAAACCACATGATTTATACTGGGCGAGCCTATAATTCCTGGCTTTACAAGTTGGGTTCCTGCTGTTGTTCCGTCACTGCTCCACATCCCGTAACCGCTTCCGTCATTTCCTTCGAAGTAAATTTTATTATTTAACACCACAAAGCTTGAAACTGATGCAAAAGGATCGGAATATTGGTTACCAAGCATATGTGTTCCTGCTTCGGTACCATCTGTAACCCAAAGGCCTTGTGCTCGTGCTGCCGTTGAGGCCTGAAAAAACAACAATCCGTTGCAAATCGTAAAATATCTGGGAAGACTGCTGTAGGGGGTTCCTCCTGCTGTGGTTCCTGTGTAGATATCTTTAAGCATTATTGTTCCTGCTGTTGTGCCATCACTTTTCCAAAGCTCAAGACCATGAACACCATCATCATAAGTAAAATAGAAGTTGTTGTTATAGAGGGTCAGTTCCCAAACTACGCCGTTACCAATAGCTGGTCCGACAAGCTGTGTTCCTGCTGTTGTTCCGTCTGAGGAATAGAGTTTAGAATGCGTTCCGTTTCCGGCTACAAAGTATATCTCGCCATTGAATTCGGTTAAATATCTAGGATAGGAGCTATCCATTCCAATGTTAACGTCTTTAACTAGTGACAAGGTCTGAGCTCTTACCAACAGCGTAATTAAGTTAAAAAATAGTAATATAAGTAATGTTTTCTTCATGATTTATATCTATTAATTTTGTAAATTTCATTAAAGTTCCTATCCCAAAAAACTATTAATAGACCAACGACATTTTAAATAGACAGACTCCAGTTTGTACTAAAATATTTATATATTTGATAAACCTTTAAAATTGAGGCTTTAGAGACAAAATAATCTTTACTTTACCATGATTCTGAATAGACACATCGCTTTCTTTTTTGCTCTATTGAGCTATAGCCTTTTGGGGCAGGCCAAAGTCAAAAACCAAGCGGAAGTTTATCTGACCCAAAATCAAAAAGAAACTAATCCGGAGAAAAAAATAGGTTTAAATATCAAGTTAGCAGAAATTTACCTGACTGAAAATCAATTCGAAGAAGCTTTAAAAACACTTAAGCAGAATATTACACTTGGTAAAGAAAAAAACAAAATAAAATTAGCTGATACTTATACTATAATGGCTAGAGCTTATATTGCTTTGGCTGAAATTGATTCAGCTTACCTGTTCATTAATAAAGCCCTTCCTCTTTTAAAAAATCAGAATAACCCCAAAGCTGTAGCTAAATGCTATTTTTACCTGTCTCAGGTTTACCAATACAAAGCAGACTTTATAAAACAGGCCGACTACTCTTTCAAGTCAATTGCCATTGCTGAAAAAGTTAAAGACACATCGCTATTGGAATACAACTACCGCAATTTGGCCATGCTTTATCTTGACCAGCATAATTATCCTGAAGCCTTGAAAAAAAGCTTTTTATCTGTTAAATATGCCAAACAAATTAATACTCCTAAGAGAATAGGAATTGCACTTGGTTCAGTAGCAGAAACCTATAGTATGATGCATGATTCTGTGAAAGCTGAGAAATATTTTAAAGCAGCTCTTGATGAATCCCGAAAAGCTAAGCACTTAATCGGAATAGCCTGGAACTTGACCAATTGGGCTAATCTGAAAACAAATGATGATGAAGAAATTAAAATGCGGACAGAAGCTCAGGAAATCTGGGATGAAATCAGTCCTGAAAATATAATGTCAGCTAACAATCAGGGGAATCTTGGAAATACTTATTATGAAATGGCTTTAAAACTGAGGCCCGGTGATTTGAAAAGAACTCAAATCCTCGACAAGGCAGAAACGTATTTGAAAAAATCGATTGCTATTTCCCTTAAATCGGAAAATTTGACTAATTATCTTGAATTTCTAAAGACATTATCCAAGGTTTATGGTTTGAAAGGCGATTATAAAAAAGCTTTTGAAAGTCAGGAAGTGTATCAGCAAAAGAACGATTCGCTTTTCTCTCAGGAAAACAAAAATGCAATTGCCAAATTAGAGTCAGAAAAGGAAATTGCCATTAAAAACAAGGAAATCCAACTCAACAAGCTTCAGTTAGAATCAAAAGAAAGGCAGAAGTGGTTTTATCTGTTGGGGATTGTTTCGCTGGCTGCAGTGGGAGGATTATTATTATATCAGAATACCATAAGAAAAAAAGTAAATGTCAAATTGCAGGCATTAAACAGCGAATTGAATCTAGCAAACAAAACCAAAACCCGTCTTTTCAGCATATTAAATCATGATTTAAGAAGTCCGGTTTCTAGTTTAATTCATTTTTTACATCTTCAGAAAGAGAGCCCTGAATTGCTGGACGAGGCAAGTAAAACCCGACTACAGGATAAAACTATTTTAGGGGCGGAAAATCTACTGAATTCTATGGAAGATATTTTGCAGTGGAGCAAAAGCCAAATGGAGAATTTTAAACCAAATCCAAAAACAATAGCCATTGCGGAGTTGTTTGAAGAGATAAGTAATCATTTCTCATCAGAAGAGGAAATTCAGATATTTTTTAAGAACCCTGAAAAGGTAATATTAAAAACTGATAAAGATTATTTAAAAACCATCATGCGTAACCTTACCGGTAATGCCGTCAAAGTACTCAAAGGAACTGACAAGCCTCTGATTATCTGGGAAGCCTCAAAAAAAGAAGGTGTTGTCTACCTGAAAATTCAAGACAATGGTCCCGGTGCCAAGAAAGAGCAATTTAGGGCATTATATGACGAAAAGGAAGTGGCAGGTATCAAAAGCGGCCTTGGAATGCATTTAATACGTGATTTGGCAAAAGCCATTCATTGTGAAATTGAAGTGGACAGCAAAATAGACTTTGGCACCACGATTTTAATTAAATTAAAATCAGAGCCCAACAACTTTTAAAAAAAAACGACTATTTTTACATTGTAAGACTTTATTCATGAAACCCTATAAATGCCTCATTATAGATGATGACGAAATTGACCGTCTTACTGCGACTTCATTTGTAAAGAAGTTTCCGCAGTTTAACATTATAGGTGTATATGAAAATGGTCTGGATGCCTTACCCGTATTAGAAAAGGAATCGATAGATGTTCTTTTTTTAGATATTGATATGCCTGAACTTGATGGTTTAGAGTTGAGAAAAATGGCAATAAATGTTCCAGTTTGCATCTACATAACTTCTCATGCAGAACATGCTGTGGAGAGTTTCCAAGTAGATACTTTAGATTTTATCGTAAAACCATTAAAACTCGACCGGTTTACCGCCACTGTTTCCCGCATTAATGAATATCTGGAGTTAAAAAATAAGGCCGAGTTATTTGAGGCGGCTCTTGGCGGAGATGTAATTTACATCAAAGAAGGACATGAACAAACTAAAATAAAACTACATGATGTGTTTTATCTGGAAGCTTTAAAGGATTATACCAAAATTGTTACCTCAGCGAAAAAGCACTGTGTCCTGACCAACATTGGTAATCTATTGAAGGAATCACACTTTCAATCTTTTATCAGGGTGCACCGTAGTTTTGCCATCCAGAAAAATTATATCGAAAGAAAACTGGCTAATGAAGTAGTACTGACTAATGGAATTCAAATTCCCATTGGCCGTTCTTATAAAGACAATCTTGATTTTTAACTTATGCAAAAAGATTTAGGCCCCGCTTTCGCAAGGGCCTGGCATTACTAAACTCAAGTGTGTTTTTATTGCGTTTGCTGAAAGTCAAAAGTTAGATCTCCGGCATAATAGTTATTGGAAATATTGGTTGGGTAAGTTTGCGTTGATCCACTAACCCATTTGTAAGCATCAATCTTAATATTTCCTACCGTCATTGGGTAAGTAGCATTAGAAGAGTCCGCTTTGTTTCTTTTGTACCAATCATTGGAGTTAAAAGTTATTGCGTACTGTTTGTCTTTAATAAGAGCCAAATCTTCTACATCAAAAACAGTCAAAATATTAGCCGTAGCGTAATTAACGGTTTCCGTTTTCAAAGGTGTACCTGCAGCTTTATCCCAAATAGTAATCTTTAATGCACTGTTTACATCTGGTAGTTTTACTTTTAATGTCGTAATTTTTCCCGTTACCAAAGGAGTGAATTCCAATCCAAATTCGTAGCTTCCTGAGTTGATAAAATTGGTACTTGAGGCATTAAATCCTGAGGCAATAAGGTAGCCATCAAGAAAGTCTTCTTTCTCGTATGATTTGTCGTTACTGCTGCATGAAGTTAATACAGCTGCAAAGGCAACTAACATTGCTAATTTTTTGAATTTTGTTTTCATAAGTAAGTGATTTTGTTTTAAAATTTCAGGACAATATTAGAGCAAAGCCCAAAATGTAAAAACCACCAATATACGAGCGACAAAAAAAATATACGAACGACAGTTTTTAAATAAAAAAAGCCCAACTTTCGTTGAGCTTTCGTTTATTTTATGCTTAGATTACAACAAAGCGTCAATTGCATCTGTGTATGTTTTCTTTGGGGCTACTCCAACCTGGCGCCCTACAACTTCACCGTTTTGGAAAACCAAAACAGTTGGGATATTACGCACGCCGTATTTTGCAGCAAATTCCTGATTTGCATCAACATCAACTTTTCCTACGGTTGCTTTTCCTTCATATTCTGTTGCTATTTCATCAATAACCGGCCCAACCATTCTGCATGGTCCACACCAGGCTGCCCAAAAATCTACTACTACCGGTTTATCT
>CAMFLD010000112.1 GCA_945957245.1 uncultured Flavobacterium sp.
CGGTAAATGAGGAAACTTATAATCAAAAGACCTATAACGGTAATTCCCAGAATAAGAGACTGGGTATCTTTCTTTTTAATCTCAAGCTGTTGGTGAAGCAATTCCTTTTCTTTTTTCTCATTTTGGTATTTGGCTTCTATTTCTAAAAAGGATTTGTCCCTGTTTTTATTGAAAACCGAATCACGGAGCTTTATATACTGTTCCTGTGACGCTACAGTCTTCTGAAGATTTTTGCGCAGTTTGTTAAATTCGTATTCGGCCCGGTAATAATCCCGTAATTTTTCAGCTGATTTGCTTTTGTTACTGTATTCCTTAGCCTTTTCAAGTATTTTTTCAGCCTTGTCCAACTGATTGGTTTTGGTAGCAATAACAGCCAGATTGGTATAATTGGTTGCCTTGTTATAGTAATCGATGTCGAAACGCTCCACTTTATCTTTATCGTTTACTTCCCCAATAGCAACCGCAATCTTAATCCATTTTTCGGCTTCTTTGTATTTTCCCTGCTTTAATAATGTATTGCCAATATTGTTATAAGTATGCCCATAGCCTAAAGTATCTTTTCCTTTGATATATTTAAAAACCTGTCTGTGATAAGAAAGTGCCTCATTTGGTTTATTCCAGTCGTCATAGTTAATGGCAATGGCATTTAAAGCAGCTGCAATCATATCTTTGTCCCTTTTGGGCATCTTTTGGGCAAAGGCTAGTGCCTTTTTTCCGTAATAGATTCCTTTTTCAAAGTTCTCAAAGTCATGATAAATGAGGGAAAGGTTGTTTGTAAAATAGTAAATCCAATAATCACTTTTTTCTTTTTCAGCATTTTGAAGCCCTAAGATAGAAGCATTTATGGATTTGTCGTATTCGCCTAATTTCCTGTAGGTTTGGCTTATGTTGTTGTAGAGGTAGCTGAGTGTTTTATAGTCTTTGAATTTTTCAAAAATCGGAATCGCCTTTTGGTCATATACAGTAGCACTGTCGAGCTTATTGAAGTCACCCGCTCTGGCTCCTTTGGCAAAATAGTATTCGGCTTCATCCTTATCATTTTTAATTAATTTTTTGGCTTCTTTAAAATAAAAATCTGATGAATCCTTCGACTTAAAAGCTTTGATTAATGTCTTTTTGATATCCTGTGAAAATCCGGACTGGAAACCTATCAGAATCAATAAAAAAATGGCTAATAGCTTTTTCATCTGTTGAAGATTATAACATAAATATATCATTTTCTTGGATATAAATCTTCAATCAGTTTAAAATTTACTTCATAAATGTCTTTGGAAAGCGTAGCATTGATATGAGCTAATCGCTCCTGAAGTTCTTCTGATAATTTCAATTGACTGTCCTGAGCTTTTTGTTCCTGACTTACCTGCATAATGATTGCTTCTAATGCTCTAATCCTAGACTGGAACTTTTGTCTGTCAAGCTGGATTTTTGCGATTAAGTAAATAATTAACACCAGAAATAGTACGGTAATTAGGGCAAGGATATTGGTCATTTGCTAAAAGTTCAAAACAATCAATTGAAATTTGGTAAAATAAAATTAACTACTGAAATTTATATTAAACGCACCATTGGTAACTGCTTTCGTGTCAGTACCCGATTCGTTTTTACCCGTAAATGTGAAAGTTCCTTTTACATTGGCATCTGTCATTTCTGTAATAGTGACAGAACCTACATTTCCTGAACCCTCATAAGGTGCAGCCCAAGTTTGTGATGTAAAAGTACTTGTATTTACTTCGGTATAACTGGCTATAGTTGAGATAGAGGCTGTATCACTAATTTGATAAGTTCCTGTTGTGCCACTTGTACCTGTAATCATTAATTGAATTGCCTTGCCTGAAGCATCACTTCCCTGAATAATAATTGTCGTCATTCCACCCGAAGTGCTTTTGTGTGCAAATGTGGCTGCTGTCATTGAAGTGAAATTGGTACTTCCTGCTTTTGCCTGCATTGTTCCCAAAGCGGCGCTTCCGCCTCCACTACTGCTGCTATCGCTACTGCAGGATGATAAGATTGTGGTTACTGCCAGCATCAGTACCAGACCGAAATGTTTTACTGTTTTCATAATTTGTGTTTTTAAGTTATTATCACAAAATTGTCCCGAAAACCATAGGTAAACAATACGGCATTTAGCGTATTTTAAAAAAAATAAGAAAATTGCTAGAATTTAAAATGCGGATACTGCAGTTGAAGTTTATCAATTCTTCCTTGGAGCTTTACCAAAAACTTTTGGTGAGCTTCCGTATCAGGATTAAAAGGTCTGTGTGACATGGCTTTCCTGATTCCATCAATTTCATCCATAGTAGCAATGCAGTTTTCAGCAATGTAATTTGGTGCAAAACGTTCCCAAATATAATCAATAGCAGTTTGATTGGGATGAAGCATATCTTCTGCATAAAATCGATAATCCCTTAGCTCGTCCATCATAATTTCATAACTCGGGAAATAGGTAATGGTCGTCAACTGACGGTTGATGACATTATGAAGCGCTCCTATCAAATGGGATTTGCTTCGTTGGTTTTCCACAAAACCATCCTTAATGTGCCTGACTGGGGAAACGGTGAAAATAAAATGGCAGTTAGGATTAATCTCTCTGACTAAATCGAAAGTGTTTTGTATGGCTCTTTCTATAGTTTCGGCAGATAACAGTTCTTTGTCAAATTGAATTTGAGGAACTTTATGGCAATTGGCTACAATACTCCCTGATGCTTTATGGCGGTAAACCCAGGAAGTTCCATAAGTAATTTGGAAATGTGTTGCTTTAGAAATTTGAATATGGAAATCCAGAAGTATTGAATTAAGTCTTTCCAACAGAGTTTCTTTATTGGGATTAGACAACTCCGAGTGAACTTCATAACTATGCCACAAATCATTATGACAAAAAACGTCAGCATCACTAAATAATTTCTTGTGAACAGCTCTGCCAACTATATTCTCTATTGAAACCGGATTAAAAAGTATACCAAAAGGATTAACGGTTTCATCAAACTTAAAATACTCCAACTTCGCCCCGATATTTTCTGCAAAACAAGAGCCTAAAGACACTATTTTGGAATTATAATCCATTGGATTAGCTGACTTTTCAATTGGGATTTTGGTCATGAAGTTCATGCTTCAAAAGTACAAAATCATTTCAAACCCAAAACTGTCTATGAAGTCATAAAGTAATATAATTCCATTAACGTCTGACTGAAGTTTTATTGTTTACTTTTGCAACACAAAATCAATATACTTCATGAAATTATTATACTCTTACCTTAAAAAACACAAATCCCTGTTGTTTTTTGCACTGCTTATGGCTGCAATCAACATCTGCTTCAGCTTATCCGATTCCATCATCACCGGAAAGTTATTGCAAAATTGCGGGGTGAAGATTTCCCGTTTCAACGGCAATGAAATAGGCTTTATCAAAGAACTCTGCTTTTGGCTCGGATTATCATTAGGCGCCGCCATGATTTCCAGAATTACTAAGAATTTCCAGGATTATTTTACCAATATTGTTATTCAAAGAACGGGTGCCGAAATGTATACAGACGGTATCAAAAAATCACTGGATCTGCCTTATGAGGAATTTGAAGACCAGCGAAGCGGAGAAACCTTAAGCAAATTAACCAAAGTACGCCAGGATTCCGAAAAACTGATTACGCTTTCCATATCATTGATTTTCCAGACCATCATTGGATTTATTTTTGTGATTATCTATGTGGGAAGAATTGACTACAGGATTTCACTTATCTTCCTGATTACCGCACCGATTATTGCTTTAGTAAGCTCTTATCTTGGAAAGAAAATCAAAATCGTATCTCGTAAAATAGTTACCCAAACGAATGCTTTGGCTGGTTCAACAACCGAAAGCTTAAGAAATATTGAGCTGGTAAAAAGTTTGGGCTTGACTTATCAGGAGGAAAAACGACTTAACCTCAACACTTTCAAAATCCTACAGCTGGAACTCCAGAAAATCCGTTTCATCCGAAGTCTGAGCTTCATTCAGGGAACTACGGTTCATTTCCTTAGAACCTGTGTGGTATTCACACTATATTATTTCCTTTTCGGAGGTAAAATTATCGTGGGTGATTTGCTGACCATGGTGTTCTTTACTTTTTTTATTTTTGGCCCACTACAGGAATTGGGAAGCTTTATTATAGCATTGAATGAAACCAAAGTATCAATGGAAAACTTTAAAGAGCTATTGAACGCTCCAAAAGAATACCGTCCTGCGAATGCCAAACATGTTGGTGCTATTCAGGCTTTGCATTTTGATGATGTGAGTTTCAAACACAAATCGGCCAAGCATCCGGCCGTGGAGCACATCACATTTGATATTAAACAAGGTGAAACGGTTGCTTTCGTAGGACCTTCGGGTGCCGGAAAAACAACATTGGTAAAGTTGTTGGTTGGATTATATCCTCCTGCTCAAGGACATGTCAAATACAACAATATTGATTCGTCTGAAATTGATTTGCTTGATTTGAGAAAACAACTTGGATTCGTAACGCAGGATGCCCAATTATTCTCCGGAACGATTAGGGAAAATTTACTATTTGTAAAACCAACTGCTACTGATGAAGAATTATTGGATGTATTGCACAGAGCTAGTTGTGACAAATTATTAGCTCGTGCTTCCGACGGTCTGAGCACTACAATTGGCGAAGGCGGAATCAAGGTTTCAGGAGGTGAAAAACAACGTCTTTCTATTGCCAGAGCGATTTTAAGGAATCCGAATCTGTTGATTTTTGATGAAGCTACTTCGGCATTGGATTCCATTACAGAAGAAGAAATTAATTCGACTATCAGAAATATTTCCGACAAAAACAGGATTACGGTGCTTATTGCCCACAGATTATCAACAGTTATGCATGCTGACAAGATTTTTGTACTGGAACAGGGGAAAATTGTGGAACAAGGCAGACACGATGCTTTATTAGAAGAAAAAGGATTATACTATGCCATGTGGCGTCAACAGATTGGTGAACGTAAAAAAGAATAATAAAAAAACCTTCCGGATTGGAAGGTTTTTTTGTTGTCGGTTGTAAGTTGTCTGTTGCTGGTTGATTATTTCACAAAATCAACTGCTTTTTCGAGAGCTTCTTTGATTCCGGCCACATTCTTTCCTCCGGCTGTTGCAAAGAAAGGTTGACCGCCGCCGCCGCCCTGAATGTATTTCCCTAGTTCACGAACTACAGCTCCTGCATTCAGATTTTTCTCTGCTACCAATTCTTTGGAAATATAACAAGTCAGCATTGGTTTATCGTCTTCAGCTGTTGCGATAAGCAGGAATAGGTTATTCCCTAAAGTACCTAATTCATAAGCTAAGTCTTTTGCTCCTTCAGCGTTCAAATCTACCTGCGTTGCCAAGAATTTTACACCGTTAATTTCTTCCAATTTTGAAGCTAGTTCACCTTTCAGGCTTTTGGCTTTTTCTTTTAACAGTTGCTCAATTTGTTTTTTTAGTTTTGCATTATCATCCTGCAAAGAGACAACCGCTTTTAATACATCCTGCGGATTTTTGAGTGTTTCTTTTATGGTTTCCAAATCATTTTCCTGCTGTGCGAAATAAGCTTTTACTGCATCGCCTGTAATCGCTTCAACTCTACGGATTCCTGCAGCTACAGCTCCTTCTGAAATGATTTTGAAATGCCATATTTCACCGGTATTCTTCACATGGATTCCTCCGCAAAGTTCGCGGCTGTCACCAAATTCAATCATGCGGACCGTATCACCATATTTTTCTCCAAACAACGCCATAGCGCCTTTTGCCATAGCTTCCTGAATAGGAATGTTTCGATATTCCACTAATTGTAATTGTTCCTCAATTCTGGCATTAACAAAATCTTCTACCTGTTTTAATTCCTCATCAGTAACTTTACTGAAATGGGAGAAGTCAAAACGCAGGTAATTAGGGTTTACTAATGAACCTTTCTGCTCAACATGCGTTCCTAAAATTGACCTCAAAGCCAAATGCATCAGATGCGTAGCCGAATGGTTTTTAGAAGTAGAATCCAACAATCCGGTGTTGACTTTGGCCACAAAATTAGCTTCAACATTTTCCGGAAGCTGTTTCGCAAAGTGTAAAATCAGGTTATTTTCTTTCTTAGTATCAATAATTTCAATGGTTTCATTAGCCGAAGTCAAAGTTCCCTTGTCTCCAACCTGTCCACCACCTTCAGGATAAAAAGGTGTATTATCTAAAACAATCTGGTAAAGAATTCCATCTTTTTTGGAATCAACTTTACGGATACGGGTAATCTTAACTTCATTTTCTTTTTGGTCATAACCCACAAAGGTTCCCACATTTCCGGGAATAAGCACTTTCCAGTCGCCTGTAGATACTTCGGAAGCAGCACGGGAGCGGTCTTTTTGTTTTTTTAGTTCAGTTTCAAATTCCGCATCGTTATAAGTATATCCTTTTTCCTTTAAGATTAATGCCGTCAAATCTTTTGGAAAACCGAAGGTATCAAACAGCTCAAATACTTTAACTCCTGAAACTTCATTTCCGTTTGTTTTTGAAACCACATTGTTTAGCAACTGTAATCCCTGCTCCAAAGTTCTGAGAAATGATGCTTCTTCTTCACGGATTACATTAGTAACCAATTGCTGCTGTGTTTTGATTTCCGGGAAAAATTCTCCCATCTGATTGGCCAAAACCTCAACTAATTTGTAGATGAAAGGTTCTTTGGTGTCCAAAAAAGTAAAACCATAACGGATGGCACGGCGTAGAATTCTACGGATTACATAACCCGCTCCGGTATTGGAGGGCAATTGCCCGTCTGCAATAGCAAAAGCTACGGCACGAACGTGATCTACAATTACACGAATGGCAATGTTGGTTTTATTTTGTTCTTCTGATATGTCTTTTACTTCGTTGGAAGTGTATTTCAATCCTGTGATTTGCTCCACTTTTTCAATAAGCGGCGTGAAAACATCGGTATCATAATTAGATGTTTTTCCTTGTAAAGCCATACACAAACGCTCAAATCCCATTCCGGTATCTACGTGTCTGGCCGGAAGTTTTTCAAGACTTCCATCGGCTTTGCGGTTGAACTCCATGAATACATTATTCCAAATCTCCACCACCTGCGGATGGTCATTATTCACAAGGCTTTTCCCAGAAACTTTTGCTTTTTCAGCTTCCGGACGTAAATCAACATGGATTTCTGAACAGGGTCCGCATGGTCCCTGATCACCCATTTCCCAAAAATTATCTTTTTTGTTTCCTAAAATAATTCTATCCTCATCGATTAAGGTTTTCCAGATATCCCACGCTTCCTGGTCAAAAGGTACATTTTCATCCGGATTTCCTTCGAAAACGGAAACATACAAATTCTCTTTTGGGATTTTATAAATTTCTGTCAGTAATTCCCAAGCCCAATTAATAGCTTCTTTTTTGAAATAATCCCCAAAAGACCAATTCCCCAGCATTTCAAACATGGTATGATGGTAAGTATCAAAACCTACATCCTCTAAATCGTTATGTTTTCCAGAAACACGAAGACACTTTTGCGTATCGGCTATACGTTTGCTTTTGGGCGTTCCGTTGCCCAAAAAGAATTCTTTGAATTGTGCCATTCCCGAATTGTTGAACATTAAGGTTGGGTCATCCTTGAGGACAATTGGCGCCGAAGGAACTATTAAATGCCCTTTGGATTCGAAGAATTGTAAAAACTGTTTACGAATGTCTTGTGATTTCATTTTTTATGTTTATTCGGTTATCTGACAATCCGGTTATCTGGCTTCGCATAACCGAATCCACAAATAACCCAATCCACTTGAAAGAAAATTTAGGGTTTCACTGAAACATTTGTTAAATTTGTTCGTATAACCATTGTTTTCTTCAAACTTGCACAAAAATAGCATAAAATAAAAGATGGCGAAAAAAGTAAAGTATTATTTCGATACCGAAAGTTTGGCTTACCGTAAAATCAAACCCAAAC
>CAMFLD010000113.1 GCA_945957245.1 uncultured Flavobacterium sp.
TTTCATTCACTAAAAACCCCACATTCAACAATTGTTGTTTCTGTTTTTCAGAAATTATTTTTGTTGATACTATGTGGATTTTGTTTTTCATTTTAGTTTAATTCCACTCTTTAGATGGGAACCATTTATTTCTTTAACTGCTGTTTTATTTCCGCCATCAATGCTTCTCCGCCGTTTTTCAAAATTTCCTGAGCTGAATTGAATCCCAATTTCTTCCAATCCGAAACTGCTGTTTTTTTATCGATTTCTATTTTCTGCTTTCCGTCAATGGACAGTAAAACACCTTTGAAATTTATTTCATCTGCTTCTTCATCGTATGTGGCTAAGGCTCCGATTGGTGCTGTACATCCTCCTTCCAATGTTCGTAAAAACTGGCGCTCGATATAGGTGCATATTTCGGTTTCGATATCATTTAGCTGCGAAACGGCATCAATTGTGAAATCGTCATTTTCCATGGCCACAACAACCATTGCTCCTTGTGCAGGCGCAGGAATCATCCAGTCCAATTCAATCGCATTTTCAGGTTTGAGGTTGATCCTTTCTAATCCGGCTGAAGCAAAAACAGCTCCATCCCATTCATTATCCTTAAGTTTTTGCATCCTAGTGTTTACATTTCCTCTTAAGTCAACCACCTTATGGTTCGGGTAACGGTTCCACCATTGTGCCTGACGGCGCAGGCTTCCTGTAGCAATTGTTGCTTCTTCTTCAAGGAAATCAGTGGTGCCTTTATGCACCAAAATATCCAGAACATTAGCCCGTTCTAAAACGGCTGCCTGAACAATTCCTTTGGGTAATGCTGTGGGCACATCTTTCATGGAATGCACGGCAATATCGACTTTGCCATTAATCATGGCAATGTCTAATGTTTTAGTAAAAATACCTGTAATTCCCAGTTCGTATAATGGTTTGTCCAGAATGATGTCGCCATCTGATTTTACCGCTATTATTTCGGTTTTATACCCTAAAGACCTGAGTTGGTTTTGAACGGTGTGGGCCTGCCAAAGTGCTAATTCGCTGTCGCGGGTTCCTATGCGTATGGTTTTTTCTGCCACTGTTATGTTTTATTTTCAATAACTATTTATTGAAAGAATGATTTCTCCTGTTCTAATTGGAATACTTTTTCAATCCATTCGATTCCTTCATCTATTGCATCACCGTCTTTTAGGTGATTTACAAAATGACTGGTGATTTTCTGAATAATTCTGTTACTGATTAATTCCGCTTGTTCTTCATCAAAGTTGGATAATTTTTTACGTTGGATATTTAATTCTCCTTCTTTGATAGAATTCAGTTTTTCTTTCAATGCCTGAATGGTTGGCGCAAATTTTCTGTTTTTGGTCCACTCCATAAAGTCTGCTTTGATATCTTCTATAATGGCTTCTGCTGCCGGAATATGAAGCTTTCTGTTTTCCAGCGTTTCGTCAGTAATCTGAGAAAGATGGTCTAAATGTATTAATGTCACACCTTCAACATCGGTAACATTTTCATTTACATTTTTCGGAATCGATAAATCCAGAATCAGTAAAGGTTTTTTCAGGTTGAGAATGGCTTTGTCTACGGTAGGATTCTGAGCTCCTGTTGCCACAACAACGATATCAGCTTTTTGTAATTCCAGTTGCAAATCAGCATAGTCTTTTACGATTACGTCCAATTTTTTAGCTAGTTTTTCAGCTTTGTCTTTCGTTCTGTTTATTAAAGTAATATGGTCGTGTTTAGTATGTTTAACCAAATTCTCGCAGGTATTGCGCCCGATTTTCCCTGTTCCAAAAAGCAGAATATTTTTCCGGCCAATATCTTTTACATTTTTGATAATATACTGAACCGAAGCAAACGAAACCGAAGTAGCTCCTGAAGAAATTTCAGTATCCGTCTTAATTTTTTTGCTTGCCTGAATTACGGAATTAACCAAACGCTCCAAAAAGGCATTTACTAATCCGTTGGATTTACTTTCCACAAAGGCCGTTTTTATTTGTCCGATGATTTCAAAATCCCCCAAAATCTGGCTGTCCAAACCAGTGCCTACACGGAACATGTGGTCTACAGCATCCTGGTTTTTATAGATATAAGCTACTTCCTGAAATTCTTCAACAGTACCCTGGCTATTTTCACAAAGTAATTTGATTAATTGGTATGGATGATTGGCAAAGCCATAAATCTCTGTCCTGTTACAGGTAGAAGTAACGATCAGCGACTCTATTCCTTCTGCTTCCGCCTGAATTAATATTGTGGACTTGGCTGTCGCATCCAAACTGAATTTTCCCCTGAGAATGGCATCCGCTTTTTTGTAACTCAGTCCGATGGCGTAAAAAGAAGTATGCTTTGACATATTAAAATTTTCCATTTTATACTTTCCTCAAAAAGTTAAACAAAACTATCACTAACTCATTTATAAAAATAACGCTATAAGTACTTTTTATATCGCTCAGGGATTTTTTGAATCAAAATACCCTTAACTTTGCATTTTCTTCTAAATTTGTAATGAAATCAAGGTCTAATTACTTTGTTATGTAGATTAATTCTAAATAATAATTTTACCTGCTTTCAAAACTATATACGAAAAAATATCGCTATGGGTTCTCAAGATTTAATAACAATTGAAAATGATTTTACCCTCATCCGTCTTCAGAATGACGGAAATGAAAATTTTCACGTGTTAAGACCTATTCCACAAGGGCTTATCCAATTTCATTTTGGTCTAAAGGGCAGGGCAAAATTTGTCTTCAATGAAGGAAATTATGCTTTGGAGTTGAGAGATGAAAAGTCTTTTTTGTTTTACAACCCTCAAAAAGAGCTGCCTCTCAATCTCGAACTGGCTCCTAATTCATGGGTAATTTCGGTTATTATTTCAATCCAAAAATTTCATGGTTTATTTTCCAGCGATGCCAACCATATTCCTTTTTTGAGTAATGAAAATAAAGACCGTAAATATTATAAGGAAGAAGATATCAGTCCTTCAATGGCCATTGTTTTGAGTCAGTTGTTTCATTACAATCTAAACCAGCAAATCAAAAACCTTTATTACAAAGGCAAGGCGTATGAATTGTTGAGTCTGTATTTTAACCGTTCCGAAGATCCTAATGCTGAACAATGTCCGTTTTTGATAGATGAAGAAAATGTACTTAAAATCAGGAAAGCCAAGGAAATCATCATCGCCAATATGGCTGAACCACCCGGATTGGAGGAGCTTTCGGAAAAAGTAGGCTTGAGCCTGAAAAAGCTGAAAATGGGTTTTAAGCAGATTTATGGCGACACCGTTTATGGTTATCTGTTTGATTACAAAATGGACTATGCCCGTCAGCTACTGGACAGTGGTTCTTACAATGTGAATGAAGTTGGACTCAAAATCGGGTACAGTACCGGAAGTCATTTTATTGCCGCTTTCAAAAAGAAATTTGCCACAACACCAAAGAAATACCTGATGTCGATTAATTCCAATGCGTCAATTTGATATTTTAGTCATGGTGGTCAGTCCATTATTAATCCGTTTTCGTATCTTGAGATAAAGTATTTAGTTTTAAAATAAAATAAATGATTCCTTTGAATAGTATATCATTTTTAAAATCATCCAATTTTCACCCGAGCGTTAGCGTACTAACGCAGTAATTTATCAAATCAATGAAAGGAGTATTATTAGTAAATCTGGGTTCACCCGAAAGCCCAACGCCAAAAGATGTAAAGCCCTATTTAGATGAATTCCTGATGGACAAATACGTGATTGATGTGCCGTTCCTGTTACGTGCATTATTGGTTCGTGGAATTATCCTCAGAAAACGTCCTGAAAATTCGGCAGAAGCTTATGCCAAAATATGGACTGACGAAGGATCTCCTTTGATTGTTATCTCAAAAAAATTCCATAAGAAAATCGAAAAACTAGTCGATGTTCCGGTAGCTTTGGCTATGAGGTATGGAACTATGACAATCCAAAAAGGATTACAGGAGTTAAAAGACAAAGGTGTGACCGAAGTAATGCTTTTAGCATTATATCCGCAGTATGCCATGGCTTCTACAACAACCATTTGGGAGTTAGTAAACGATTTGCAGAAATCGCATTTCCCGGAAATGAAAATCACCAAAGTACCTGCTTTTTACAACAAGCCTGATTTTATCAAAGTTTTGGCTAATTCCATCAAAAAACATCTTGAAGGTTATGACTACGACCATTTATTATTTTCCTACCACGGAATTCCAAAACGTCATATCCGTAAAACCGATGTGACCCATTCTCATTGTAAAATTGACAACAAATGCTGTGTAACACCTTCTCCGGCACATGAATTCTGTTACCGCCATCAATGTTATGAAACAACACGTCAGGTAGTAGAATTGTTAGGAATTCCGGAAGGTAAATACAGTCAGACTTTCCAGTCACGTCTTGCCGGTGACAAATGGCTGACGCCATACACTGATGTCGAAATCAATAAAATGCCTAAAAAAGGAATCAAGAAACTGGCCGTGGTAACTCCTGCTTTCGTAGCTGATTGCCTTGAAACTCTTGAGGAAATAGCAATGCGTGCCAATGAAGAGTTCATGGAACATGGCGGAGAAGAATTTTTAGCCGTTCCCTGCCTCAACGATGAAGACGAATGGTGTAACGTTGTAGCCAACTGGATTAAAGATTGGAAAAAATAAGATTATGGAAAAAGTAAACCTTCAGCAGAAATTGTCTTCATTCAGTGATTACTGGAATCCCAGAGTTGTGGGTGAACTGAACAACCAGCATATAAAACTGGTAAAATTCAAAGGCGAATTTGTTTGGCATAAACACGATCATGAAGATGAAATGTTTATGGTTATCAAAGGTAAATTCAGAATAGAGTTTCGTGATAAAACTATCGAGCTTAATGAAGGTGAATTTATTATTGTTCCAAAAGGAATTGAACATAAACCTGTTGCCGATGAAGAAGTTGAAGTAATGCTTTTTGAGCCCATGACAACATTAAATACCGGAAATACCAAAGGGGAATTAACAAGAGAGAACCTCGAAAAAATATAAACTACATGTACGATTACATCAAATCACTGCATCTGATATTTGTGATCACCTGGTTTGCAGGTTTATTTTACATCGTCCGGCTTTTTGTGTACCAAATTGAAGCCAAAGACAAACCATCTCCTGAACGGGAAATTTTGCTAAAGCAGTACAAAATTATGACCTATCGTTTGTGGTATATCATCACCTGGCCAAGTGCTGTAATGGCAGTTTCATTTGCGGTATGGTTGTTGATTTTAGCTCCAAGCTGGTTGCAGCAATCATGGATGCATGTAAAACTGGGATTTGTAGTATTGCTGATTGCCTATCATATAAAATGTCATTTGATTTATAAGGAACTGCAAAACGATGTGTTCAGGTATTCATCAAATTTTATGCGGTTGTGGAATGAAGGAGCTACGATTATTTTATTTGCCGTAGTCTTTCTGGTCATTCTAAAAAATGCATTTAATTGGATTTACGGTGTTATTGGCATCATCCTTTTTTCAGTCCTTATCATGCTTGGCTTTAGGTTTTACAAACGAATTAGAGAAAAAAACAAATCGTAACAATGTTCAACGGGTTTAAAATGTCAATGTTATCACTCCGAATCAGGATTTTCCTGTCGATGATTATATTGATATTAATTGCCTCTATTTTGATGGCCTCCATTTCCATCATTCAGTTTAAGAATGAGGCTAAGGATTACCATCAGGAACGTTTGGACAGAAAAGAATTTGCCATAAAAGAACATATCAATTACGTATTGGCGAATACCACTTATCCGCTTACTGAAAAAAACCTTCCGCTGATTTTTAAGGACAAAATCCACGAACTGGCCGACATCCATAACTTGGAAATCAATATTTATGGGTTGAACGGTAAGCTGCTCAAATCTTCGAAAGCCTCATTTTCTGTAGACAAAGTGGCTCCTCCAATTCCGCCTTATATCCTGAAACTGGTCCAGTCATCGGTGGAAAAAAGATATGTCGACATCAAAAACGTAAATGGTGTCAAGAACCGTTCTTCCTATAGTCAGATTAAAGACGACAAATTCAAGCCTCTGGGAATTCTGAACATTCCTTACGTTGAGGACGATGGTTTTTATGAAACCGAATTACGTCAGTTCCTGTTACGACTTAGTCAGGTGTATTCCTTCATGCTGATTATTGCTTTTGCACTGGCCTATTTCCTGGCGAGTTATATTACCAAATCACTCAAAACCATTTCTGATAAAATCAACGAAACGAACCTTAACCAGAAAAACGAAAAAATTGTAATCGAAGCGAATAGCCGTGAGATCAATTCCCTGATTAATGCTTATAACCAAATGGTTGACAAACTTGAAGACAGTGCGTCAATGCTGGCGCAAAGCGAAAGAGAACAGGCATGGCGCGAAATGGCGAAACAGGTAGCACATGAAATCAAAAATCCATTGACACCGATGCGTTTAACAGTACAGAGTTTTCAGCGTAAGTTTGATGCGAATGATCCTGAATTAAAACAAAAACTCAACGATTATTCCAAAACCCTGATTCAGCAGATTGATACAATGAGTGCTGTGGCTTCTGCTTTTTCCAATTTTGCTTCCATGCCGGCACAACAAAATGAAACTTTAAATGTGGTTCAGGTTGTCGAACTGGCGCTAGACATTTTCAACGAAGATTTTATTGTTTTCCAGAGCAATAAGGAATACGTGATTTCAAAAATAGACCGTACACAATTAATCCGGATTATTACCAATCTGGTTAAAAATGCCATTCAGTCCATTCCGGATGAGCAACCGGAAAAACATATTCTGGTTTCGGTAAATGAGGAAGAGGAAAATGTAATTATTTCTGTTAAAGACAACGGAATTGGTATTGACCCGGAAAACAGAGAGCGTGTCTTTGAACCAAAGTTTACAACCAAAACC
This sequence comes from uncultured Flavobacterium sp., assembly GCA_945957245.1. Classification (GTDB taxonomy): domain Bacteria; phylum Bacteroidota; class Bacteroidia; order Flavobacteriales; family Flavobacteriaceae; genus Flavobacterium. The sequence continues at coordinate 6,885 of CAMFLD010000113.1, forward strand.
AGCGGTATGGGATTGGGATTGGGAATTATAAAAAATATCATAGAAAATTACAAAGGAACTATTACTTTTGAATCAGAACCCGGAAAAGGTTCCATATTTATTGTTACACTGCCTATCGTTAAATAAAACATTTGATTATGAACTTTGAAAACATTCTTATCACTTCTGAAAATGGAATTGGCCAGATTACTATCAACCGCCCGACAAAACTGAATGCTCTAAATAAAGCCACGATTCAGGAATTACATGATGCCTTGGAATCGCTTGAAGCTAATGAAAATATTCGGGTAATTATTATTACAGGCGAAGGAGAAAAAGCCTTTGTTGCTGGTGCTGACATTTCGGAATTTGCCAGTTTTTCTGTTGAAGAAGGAGCCCAACTTGCTGCTCAGGGTCATGAATTGCTTTTCGATTTTGTGGAAAATCTGAAGAAGCCGGTTATTGCTGCTGTTAATGGATTTGCTTTGGGTGGTGGTTTGGAATTGGCTATGGCCTGCCATTTCAGAATTGCTTCGGATAATGCGAAAATGGGATTGCCGGAAGTTTCCCTGGGAGTAATTCCGGGCTACGGAGGAACACAGCGTTTACCTCAGCTGATAGGAAAAGGACGTGCTATGGAAATGCTCATGACTGCCGGAATGATTTCTTCTGAAGAAGCTTTTCGGGCAGGTTTGGTAAACCACGTAGTACCTCAAGCTGAGTTATTGGATTTTACCAAAGGCATAGCAGCTAAAATTATGAGAAACTCACCTTATGCAATCGGAAGGGCAATCAAAGCAATAAATGCCAATTTTAAAGAAGGAGTAAACGGATTTGAAACTGAAATCAGGAATTTTGGCAAATGTTTTGGTACTGAAGATTTTAAAGAAGGGACAACCGCTTTCCTGGAAAAACGAAAACCAGAATTCACCGGAAAATAATTTATATCTCACCTTTTCGGTGAGATTTTTTTATATATTCGACGCCATAAAACCAATACCTAAAACCTGTCTCTTATACACATCTGACGCTGCCGACGATATGCAGTGTGTAG
>CAMFLD010000114.1 GCA_945957245.1 uncultured Flavobacterium sp.
CATTATTACAATACGGACTGGTAAGCGGGTTACCGCCTGTTTGAGCATCGGTTAACGTTTGGTGGTAGGTTACCGTTACCGTTGAACTCGAAGTAACTTCCGAATCTTTGGTATGCAGGTTGAATCCGCAATAAATTCCGTCGTTATTAAGACTATCATCACAAACAACATAGTCTGTAGGGGTATTGATAGAAGGAGGAGCAATTACATTTACAGTAACAGTTCCTGACTGAGATTGAGAACAAGCTGTAGTACTTCCATCGGTTACACTCACTAGGTTGTAAATGAAAGTAGCCGGAGCTGCTGTAGAAGGAATCGGAATATTTACACTACTGCTTCCAGATGGAGTACTATCTGTAAAAGGAGCTGTATTTAGTGTATAATTAAATGTATAGGGCTGAGTACCTCCTAAACCTGTAATAATAACATTAGGAGTTGGATCACCTACACAAACCGAAGTTGATCCGGTAATAGTAGCTGTTGGAACCGGATTAATATTAACAGTAGCAACACTACTGTCATTAATACATGGTGCAGTACCATTAACAGTATAAGTAAAGGTAGAAGTTACAGCTCCCGGACCTGAAACAAAAGTTCCTGCTGCAGCATTGAATGTACCTCCGCTTCCTGAAGTTTGTGTCCAGGTACCACCCGGCTGTTCACCTGTAATTAAGCTAAAGAGGTTAATTACTGATGTACTGTTTTGACAAATAGTAGTTGCCCCATCTATTCCGGCAGTTGGCTGTGGATTAATTGTTATTATTACTTGACTACTGTCGTTGATACACGGTGCTGTTCCCAGCAAAGTATATATAAAAGTCTGCGTAGGAGAAGCTCCTACAGCCGGCGTATAAGTTCCTGCTGCAGCATTAAACGTTCCGCCAGTTCCTGATGTTTGTGTCCAGGTTCCTCCTGGTTGTTCACCTGTAATCAAACTAAATAAGTCTATTGGTGAGTTGCTTGTTTCACAAACGGTCAAAGTACCATCAGTTCCCGCATTGGGTTGTGGGTTGATATTTACTGTTGCAATACTGGTATCATTAATACATGGAGGTGTTCCGGTAACAGTATATTCAAAAGTAGAAGTAGTAGCTCCTGATGCTGGTGTGTAAGTTCCGGTAGCCGCATTGAATGTTCCTCCTGTTCCTGAAGTCTGAGTCCATGTTCCTCCCGGTTGTTCACCAGTTATTAAATTGAAGAGATTGATTGGAGTAGTACTACTGTCACAAACTGTTGTACTTCCGTCAACTCCGGCTGTAGGTTGAGGATTTACAGTTATTGTAGCAGTACTGCTGTCATTAATACAAGGAGCTGTTCCTATTACGGTGTAGGTAAATACGTGTGTTGGTGAAGCTCCCGGTGCAGGAGTGTAAGTTCCTGCAGCAGCGTTAAATGTTCCTCCGGTTCCTGAAGTTAATGTCCAGGTACCTCCTGGTTGCTCTCCAGTAATTAAGCTGAAAAGATCTATCGGCGTTGTACTGCTGTCACATACTGTTAAAGTTCCGTCTGTACCGGCTGTAGGCTGAGGAATAATATTAATTGTTGCCTCACTATCATCATTGACACAAGAACCTGTTCCTGTTAAAGTATATTTAAATTTAAATGGAGTCGAAGCTCCCACAGCTGGCGTATAAGTTCCTGCTGCGGCATTGAATGTTCCTCCTGAACCTTGAGTTTGTGTCCAAGTACCTCCCGGCTGCTCACCAGTAATTAAGCTATACAAATCAATTGGAGTAGTACTGGTCTCACATACCGTAGTACTTCCATCAGTTCCGGCATCAGGTTGAGAAGTAATGGTAACTGTTGCTAAACTTGTGTCATTTACACAAGGGCTTGCTCCTATTACTGTATAAATAAATGTAGAAGTAATTGCTCCAGCTGATGGAGTAAATGTTCCTAAAACAGGGTCAAAAGAACCTCCGGAACCAGACTGCTGTGTCCAAGTACCTCCGGGTTGTTCGCCAGTAATCAAACTATATAAGTTTATAGGAGTGTTGCTTGTTGCGCAAATAATGATTCCGCCATCGGTTCCAGCTGTTGGTTGTGGTACAATATTTACTGTTGCTGTACTATCATCATTCGTACAAGGAGCTGTACCAGTTATAGTGTAAGTAAATGTTAGTGTCGATGATGCTCCTGCTGCTGGGGTGTAAGTACCCGTTGTAGCATCAAAAGTTCCACCTGATCCTGAAGTTTGTGTCCAAGTACCGCCTGGTTGTTCACCAGTAATCAAGTTATATAGATTGATTGGGGCTGTACTGGTATCACATATAGTAATACTTCCATCTGTTCCTGCATTGGCATATCTATTGACTATCAAATCAAAATCAGTTACTCCAAACTGCCCCGGGTTGATATTGCTTTCCATTCTAATCCATATGGTTTGCGGATTAGAAGTATTATTATAAGCATTTGTTGGGCTTATAGGACTGGCTCCACTGTTCGCATCTGCTAAACTGGTATGGAATGTAATCGTATAATCTGTCGGATTATTTGATCCTAATGCAATTGGAATCTGTGGATTTAAATTAAATGTAGCAATACCATCATTGGTAATATCATCACAAAGTACTAAATCCGGAACCGGTTGTGGTGTTACACCACAATTATTAATGGTTAATGTGAAAGGTTTTACTATATGACAGTTGTAAGCATTTAAGTAAATTGAGGCATATATAGTATAAGTTCCAACAGCTCCACCATTAGGGCAATAGTTCGACGCATTTGTTATTGGGCTACTGGCTGTATCTGCATCAGCTTGTGATGTATGATAAGTAATATCATAATCGGATGGAGTCAGAGCACCCAAAATTACAGCATTATTTTGTGTCAAATCAAAATTACAGCTTGGCGCACACTTAGTAAGATTATTTGGAGCTCCAGTGGAATCAGGATGCACGTTCAAAGTTGTTGTTGTTGTTGCAGTTTGCGGAACACCACAAACCTGATATTGTGCTTCTAACGTATAAGTTGTTGTTGCTGTTGGGCATACAACAGCTGTATTGGCTGATGCTGATGGAATAGGTACGTGACCCGGTTCCTGAAACCATGAGATTGTCAATGGTACGTTTGGTCCTGTTGGTGTAAACCTCCAGGCTTCGTTGGAAGCGGTCCAGGCATTAGTAACATTTCTTCCTGGTGGAACATAAGCTACCGTACCTGCATTATTCACGATACCAATAACCCCTTCACCACTTTCCCATCCGGTACATCTTGTTCTGTTTTGAACGTAAACTTCAATAATATTGGATACTTCATAGAGTACTACCTGTGAAGTTTGCAATCCCACGCTTTGATTACACTGGAACTGTCCTAAATGATAAAAGTTAACAATCAGCTTTCTACATGGATAGGTACCAACCAATTTATAGTTAACCGAAACATCAGCTGGTGCCTGTCCTCCTGCTGTTCTCGTTTCTGTATCCTGTAATGGTCCGAAGATGGCATTTTTATGTAAACGCGGATCGGTATTTGGAATATTCAAACTATGCATCTGCCAGTCGCAAAAGCCCGGCCATGTTTGTGGATTAAATGTAATTACGCCATTGGTTCCCACCTGACAGGTCGTGTAGTTCTGATTGAAGAAGCAGAAATTAAACGGTAGTGTAATTGGTGCAGACCAAATATCATCTCCGGTTGCAGGAACTACAGTATAACTTGGATCTGTAAATGCTGCCTGAGGACAATAAGGTATTGAAGATACTGTATACGATGTTGTGGAAGGTACATTTGAGAAGTTAGCCTGTAACGTTCTACACTCGCCTGTGGTACATAAAGTCAAATCTAGTGGAGGTGTTCCCGGTGCCGGTTGGGTTGCAACCGTAGCACAACCGTTTGGAACCACATTGACTGTTAAGGTAAGCCCGGTAAGTGTTCTTTCACATAGTGTAAAAAATCCTTTAATTTTTACTAAGGTATATACTACTGTTGCATTCAATATAGGTGTTGTAAAAGTTCCTGTTCCGGCGGGACCTATATTAACTGTTTGAGTATATGGGATTACTGTTGGATTTGTTATGGTTACTGTTGAATTTGGCGTACCGGTAATAGTAAAACTCGCTGTATTACCCGGACAAATAGTCTGAGCTGCACTAGGACTGGTAACATTTGGCAATGCATTCAGCGTTACGGTTTTGGTAATTATTGCACTTGAACAGGTCGTAGCAGTGTTAGTAATTACAACACTGTAAGAACCGGTAGTGTTCGCACTAAATGAGGCTACGTTACCAGGATTGGTCTCTCCTGCAGGAACAGTCCATACATAACTATAGGTACCGGCAGCCGGATTTGGGTTAGCTGTTATCGTTACAGGTGTTCCTGCACAGGCCGGAGTACTGTTAGTAATAGTACCTGTTGGTCTTGGGTTTGTTACGGTTACGGTCACCGTATTGGTTATAGGGGCACATGACCCAACAGTAGAAGACACTGTATAAGTTGTAGTAACTAATGGCGAAACAGTAGGATTGGCCACGTTAGGCGTTGTTAGAGAAGCATCAGCGGGAGATGCTGTCCAGGTATATCCTGATGGGCTTCCGGCAGCATTTAGAGTGACTGGTGTTCCTCCACATAAAACAGTGGTATTGTTGGTTACTGTTATATGCGGTCCAACGACAACATTTGTAAGAGTTGCTGTCGCAGCGGTTGGTAATGCGCTATCGGTTACTGTTACGGTATAAACTCCCGGAGGTAGGTTATTGAAAATACCGGTAGCATTATTTTGGTTTACCGGTCCTGAAATGGTGTAATTTGTATAAGGTAGTGTTCCTCCAAAACCTGTAACCGTAATGGCTCCGTCTGCAGCTGTAGCACAGGCGGCATTGGTAACATTCGCTGAAACAATTAAATCATCGGTTAGCATAAAATCATCGACCGCAAAATCATTTCCTGATGCAGCGGTGTTGGTATTCCATAATTCTATCTGGGCTGTAGTTGCAGTGGCAACAAAGGTGTAAATTACCTGTCTCCAACTCAATGCCGGAGCTGGTGCCAATGCTGTGCCATATGTTAAAACAGGAGGCGTGCCTCCTGTAACTTGTATTGAAATATTAGCCGGGGATCCTAAGTTTGAAACCGATTTTATCCAGTAGCTGAATCTGTAGGTAGTCCCGATTGTCAGTCCTGATACTCCTCCTCCTGAATTTCCTGCCTGCCAAAATCTCGGATTTCCGGTTGTTGTATTACCATCTACAACCAACATCTTACCGGTATTGCCTGTAGTGTGATCGCCCTCAAATATGAAATTTGCGGTGTTGATTTTGTAAGGATTGTCAACCACGGCAAAATTCCCTGCTACACTCGTTCCTGAGAATGGAGCACTTAACTGCACATAGCCTGAACCGCTGGTTACAAAGCCAGTACCACTGCTACCGGATTCAAAATCCCCATTGGTAAGTAGGTTCTGGGAGTAGTTAAAATTTATAAATAAGAGGCTTAAAAAGAATAGTATCTTACTTTTCATAGTAATTTGGTTTTTGGTGGGCGTAATTTACGCAAATTTAACGTAATGGCAACTTCTAAAATTAGATATTTTAAATATTAACACTTTAAGATTATTTTGGATTTTATTATCTATCTTTGTTTTTTTTAATTTTCAAACCCGAATTAACAAAGAATTTAATGACAAATAGTGACCAAATTAATGACGAAATAGGAGAAAATCATATTGCAACGAGTGCCCAAAACCCTGTAAGAAATGATGCGTTTAATTTGACTGATGAAGAAAAAATAGAGCTTATAAAAAAAGATGTGGAAAGTATCCTGAATACTCTTGGGATGGATTTGACAGATGATAGCCTGAAAGGAACACCAAACCGTGTTGCTAAGATGTTTGTCAGGGAAATTTTTGGTGGTCTTAACCCAAATAAGAGACCTAAATCCTCCACATTTTCGAATAATTATAAATATGGTGAAATGCTGGTTGAAAAAAACATCACCCTCTACTCTACTTGTGAGCATCATTTGCTTCCTATAGTTGGAAGAGCGCATGTGGCTTACATTTCGAACGGGACTGTTGTTGGGCTCTCAAAAATGAACCGTATTGTGGATTATTATGCTAAAAGACCTCAGGTTCAGGAACGTCTTACTATGCAGATTGTACAGGAACTGCAACGTGTTTTGGGTACCGAAGATGTTGCTTGTGTAATTGATGCCAAACACCTTTGCGTAAACTCAAGAGGAATCAGAGATATTGAGAGCAGTACAGTAACTTCTGAATACGGTGGAAAGTTTAAAGAGGAAAAAACCAGACGTGAATTTTTGGATTTTATTAAATTAGATACCAGTTTTTAATAGCCCGGATTGCAGTGGCATCCTTTTTTGCTGAAAATATTCAGCAAAAAAGATAAAACGTAAAGCCGGAAAAGCTCCTAAAAAATTATGTTATACAAAGACCATCAGCTAAAGATATACAACTCCCTTTCAGGAGAGAAAGAGGTTTTCACCCCAGTACATGCGGGCAATGTTGGCATGTACGTTTGTGGCCCTACAGTTTACAGTAATGTGCATCTTGGAAATGTCCGTACTTTCATGTCTTTTGATATGATTTTCAGGTATTTACTACATCTTGAATACAAGGTTCGCTACGTTAGGAACATTACTGATGTTGGACATATAGTAGATGATGTTGATGATGGTGAGGATAAAATTGCAAAAAAAGCCCGGGTTGAGCAGTTAGAACCAATGGAAATTGTACAGCGCTATACTGTGGATTTTCATGATGTGCTGAACCAGTTTAACTTTCTGCCTCCAAGTATTGAGCCTACTGCTACCGGACATATTATTGAACAGATTGAAATTGTAAGCAAGATTATTGAAAAGGGTTTTGCGTATGAAAAGAATGGTTCTGTTTATTTTGATGTGGTGAAGTTTAATGAGACCAATCATTACGGTAAGCTAAGCGGCAGGAATATTGATGAAATGCTGGCCAATACCCGTGATACTGATGGGCAAAGCGATAAAAAAAATCCTCAGGATTTTGCGCTCTGGAAGAAAGCAGAACCGGAACATATCATGCGTTGGCCTTCACCTTGGGGAGTTGGTTTCCCAGGCTGGCACTTGGAGTGTACCGCTATGAGTACCAAATACCTTGGCGAAACTTTTGATATACATGGCGGTGGAATGGATTTGAAATTTCCACACCATGAATGCGAAATTGCGCAAAACGAAGCCTGCACCGGCAATAGCCCGGTAAATTACTGGATGCACGCCAATATGCTTACCTTAAATGGTAAAAAAATGTCGAAATCGACAGGGAATAATATTTTGCCCAGTGAGATTTACAATGGTGGAAGTCCTTTTCTGAGCAAAGCTTTTTCTCCCAATGTAGCCCGTTTCTTTATGATGCAGGCGCATTACCGAAGCATTCTGGACTTTACTAATGACGGAATTCTTGCTGCTGAGAAAGGTTTCGGTCGTCTCATGGAAGGGTTGGAGATTTTGAAAAACCTTCAGCCTGGCTCTGCGTCTACACTGGATATCGCTTCCTGGAGGACTGCCTGCTATGATGCGATGAGTGATGATTTCAATACGCCAATATTGATAGCCAATCTGTTTGAGGGAATACGTTTTGTGAATTTGGTTAATGATGGTAAGGAAAGTTTGAATGCCGCTGATTTGAAGTTGCTTTCGGAAACTCTCAATACTTTTACTTTTGATGTACTTGGTATTAAGGATGAAAAATCTTCTGCTGATAATTCTGAAAAACTGAGTGGCGTAGTTGAAATGCTAATTGGTATGCGCAATGAAGCGAGAGCTAATAAGAACTTTGCTATGTCTGACCAGATCAGAAACCAATTGCTGGAATTAGGCATTCAGTTAAAGGACGGAAAAGACGGAACTACTTTCAGTCTGTAAACCTGAAACGTGATGCTGAAA
>CAMFLD010000115.1 GCA_945957245.1 uncultured Flavobacterium sp.
GTTTAAAGGGCTGGTAAAAGTTGCTGTACCAGTAGGAGTTAAACAGGTAGGCTGAGCTACTGTCGCAACAGGAGTCTGGCAAATGGAAGCAATGTCTACTAGCGATAAATTATCAATTGCAAAATCATTCCCTGCACCTCCCCCAAAAGTCTGGCTATCTACTAACCAAATTTGGGCATTGCTTGTAGTTGCTGTCCAGCGATAAACTACTTTTGTCCACGGTGACGGGCTTCCAACCGGACAGATGGAAGGGCCTGACATCAGTTGCGGTATGGTTGTTGTTCCATTGGTATTAACATCAATTATCGCTGAATTAGCGACTGAATTTGTAGCTGATATCGATCGGATATAATATGTAAATTCATAAGTTCTTCCACTTATTACTCCAATACTTCCCCCGTTCAGCAATGACCAAACTTTATTACCTGCGTTCCCTGAACCATCAACAACCATCATTTTTCCTGTTCCGGTTGGGAAATCAGTAGCATGGACAAAATTGGCAGTATTCATGGTAAAGGGATCAGAGATGATATTATAATCTCTTGGAACACTGTTTCCTATTGTAGCAGGCAGATTATAATCTGTTGTAAAACCAACTCCGGCTCCACCACTCTCAAAGCCGCCATTTACCAGTAGGTTTTGGGAAAAAACCTGAGAGGAAAGCGCTATACTTGCAATTACCAACAGCTTATTTAGAAACGTATTAATCTTCATTTTTATATTACTTTTTTTAAGTAGACTGATTTTATTAATTTTTTGTTAAAAAATGGGAGTCAAATATATGATTTTAATGGAAGTGCCATATTATTTTATGACAAAAATTACATAAAAAAACCTCATTAAATGAGGTTTTCATTATTATCGATTTGCTTTTCTTCTATCCTTTTCTGTTTTCAGCAGATTTAACTCCCTACTTGTCTGTCCGGCTACAGAAGTATTTTCCTCCGCACGTCTTATAAGATAAGGCATTACATCACGCACTGGTCCAAAAGGAAGATATTTTGCAACATTGTAACCATGCTCAGCCAAGTTGTAACTGATATTGTCACTCATCCCGTACAATTGCCCGAACCAAATTCGGGAATCATTTTTGGCTATTCCTTTTTGTTCCATAAGTTCCATTAACTTATAAGAGCTTTCTTCATTATGGGTTCCGGCAAAAATTGACATCAAATCAAGATGATCCATCATGTAGGCCATAGTTGTGTCGTAATTAATGTCTGTTGCTTCTTTGCTTTCACAAATTGGTGTTGGATATCCTTTTTCCTCTGCCCTTTTGTTTTCCTTTTCCATGTAAGCTCCACGAACAAGTTTCATCCCAATGAAGAATCCTTCGGTTTTAGCCAGTTCGTGCAGTTTTTTTAAGTATTCCAACCTGTCGTGGCGGTATAACTGCAGTGTATTGAAAACAATTGCCTTTTCCTTGTTGTATTTACGCATCATTTCGGTAACGAGATCATCTGCGGCATCCTGCATCCAGCTCTCTTCCCCATCAATGAGCAGGGCTACATCTTTTTCATGGGCTGTTTTGCAAATCAGGTCAAAGCGGGCAACTACCCTGTTCCATTCTTTTTGCTCTTCCAATGTTAAAGGTTGCTGCTCTCCAATTTTTTCATAAAGATAAAAACGCCCCAAACCTGTTGGCTTGAATACTGCAAATGGAATTGCTTTTCTTTCTCTTGCAAATTCAACCGTTTTAAGAGTCATTTCAAGTGCAGCATCGAATTGTGCTTCTTCTTCTTTTCCTTCTACAGAATAATCCAATACAGATGAAACACCTTTAGTGTACATTTTATCAACAACAGTGAGACAGTCTTCTTCAGTAGTACCGCCGCAAAAATGATCAAAAACCGTAGCCCTTATCAGTCCTTCAACCGGAAGATGAGCCTTGAGGGCAAAGTTGGTCACCGCTGTACCGATGCGGACTAACGGTTCGCTATCAATCATTTTAAATAAAAAATAAGCTCTGTCCAGTTCAGTATCTGTTTTGAGGGCAAAGGCAACCTGTGTGTTGTTGAAAATCTTTTCCATTTATTTTGTAATAATTCGACAAATATAAATAGTCTCTGGTGATTATTTATCAATTTATAGTGTATTTTTGAGGCTCAATTTTAGCAAAAATGCAATCAATACAAGCCAACGGTTATCCTATTCTATTTGGTGAAAATGCTTATAGCTTTCTCAATGGGTTTATAGCGGAAAATAAGTATTCCAATATCTTTATTTTAGTGGATACACACTCCAATGAGTATTGCCTCAGCCTGCTGCTTCCTTTTCTGGAAACCGATAAAACTATAGAAATCATTGAGATTGAACCAGGTGAAACGGAAAAAAATATCAATACATGTGTAGAGCTTTGGTCCATCCTTACCGAATTAGGCGGAGACAGGAAAACCCTGATGATTAATCTTGGCGGTGGTGTGATTACCGATATTGGCGGATTTGTTGCTTCTACCTTTAAACGCGGAATTGATTTTATCCATATCCCCACAACGCTTTTAGCTATGGTTGACGCTTCCGTTGGAGGTAAAAACGGAGTTGATTTAGGAAGTCTTAAAAACCAGATTGGCGTTATTAATGTCCCTAAAATAGTGTTAATAGATACCGAATACCTCAGTACATTACCTCAAAATGAAATGCGTTCCGGCCTTGCCGAAATGTTGAAACACGGATTGATTTATGATGCAAAATATTGGTCGGAATTCAGCAACCTAGCTTCGGTAGATTTTTCCGATTTTGATGCACTGATTTACCGCTCCATAGCGATTAAGAATGAAATTGTAATGCAGGATCCTACGGAAAACGGTATCCGGAAAGCATTGAACTTCGGCCACACTCTGGGGCATGCTATTGAAAGTTACTTCCTTGAAAATGAAAGCAAGAAAAACCTATTACATGGAGAAGCCATTGCGGCAGGAATGATTTTAGAAAGTTATATTTCCTGGCAAAAAAAGCTTATCTCCGCTGTTGAATATATCGAAATCAAAAAATGTATCAATGATATTTTTGAACTGATTCCTTTTGACGAAAAAGACATCAATCCGATATTGGAATTACTCATTCATGATAAAAAAAATGAATATGGTAAAATCCAATTTACTTTGCTTGATGGCATTGGCGGGATTAAGATCAATCAGGAAGTTGATAATGAATTAATTATGAAATCTTTTGCAGATTATAAAAGTTAACATTTTTTTCACGGATTAACTTGCATATCGAAAATATTATTTTTTAAATTTGCCCAGATGAAAAATTTTGCCGACGCTACTGTTTACAGCAACTTCAGTCAGGAAATGAGCAATAATTCCCAGATTGTTTCTGATACCTCTTTCAGAGGTAAAAGTGATTTTATTGCTATGTGTTCGCAAATCAGATATTTATCACAGGAAAAACTTCCGATTATTTATGCCAATATTAGAGTTTAAATTATAGTTACTCTTCGTTTTTTACAACTGAATAGAAACTATAATCTTACACTTCAATGAACACTAAATATTTCGATTTAATTAATCAGACTTTTTACTTCCCACAAGAAGAATTTACACTCAACAAAGATCATCTGCAGTTTCATAACATCGATTTGATGAAATTGGTTGAACAGTATGGTACACCCTTAAAGTTTACCTACCTTCCGGCTATTTCCAATAATATTAATAAAGCTAAAGGCTGGTTTCGTAAATCGATGGAGAAAAATAAGTATGATGCCAAATATTACTATTGCTATTGTACCAAAAGTTCTCACTTTAGTTTCATCATGAATGAAGCGTTTAAAAACAATATTCATATCGAAACCTCATCGGCTTATGATATTAATATTGTAGAGAATCTTATTGCTCAGGGCAAAATCAATAAAAGTACTTATATTATCTGCAATGGTTTTAAAAGAGAACAATATATTGAAAACATTGCCCGACTAATCAACAGCGGATACAATAAAACAGTTCCTGTGATTGATAATTACGAGGAATTGGATTTGCTTCAGGAATCAATTGATGGTAAATTTAAAATAGGAATACGAATCGCTGCTGAGGAAGAGCCCAAATTTGAGTTCTATACTTCAAGACTTGGAATTGGTTACAAAGACATTGTTCCTTTTTACCGTAAACAGATACAGGAAAACAAACAGGTGGAGTTGAAAATGCTACACTTTTTCATCAACACAGGAATACGTGATACAGCCTATTATTGGAATGAGTTGCTAAAATGTATGAAAGTGTACATCAACCTGAAAAAAGAATGCCCTACCTTGGACAGCCTTAATATTGGTGGTGGTTTCCCAATCAAAAATTCATTGGCTTTCGAATACGATTATCAATACATGATTGACGAGATCCTGAACCAGATTAAAATTGCCTGTGACGAAGCTGAAATTGATGTTCCACATATCTTTACAGAGTTTGGTTCATTTACTGTTGGAGAATCCGGTGGTGCTATCTATCAGGTATTATACCAAAAGAAACAAAACGATCGTGAGAACTGGAATATGATAGACAGTTCATTCATTACCACATTACCTGACACATGGGCTATCAACAAGCGTTTTGTTATGCTTGCGGTGAACCGCTGGAATGATACCTATGAAAGGGTATTATTAGGAGGTTTGACCTGCGATAGTGATGATTATTATAATTCAGAACAGCACATGAATGCTGTTTATCTGCCAAAATACAATAAAGAAAAACCATTATATATTGGTTTCTTCAACACAGGTGCTTATCAGGAAACCATCGGAGGTTTTGGAGGTTTGCACCACTGCTTAATACCACAACCAAAGCACATATTAATAGATCGTGATGAAAACGGAATTTTGGCAACCGAAGTATTCTCAGAGCAGCAAAGTTCCGATGACGTGCTGAAAATATTGGGCTACGAGAAAAAACAGTAAACACCACAGTCTTAAGGGCTGTACTTTTATAACAAATTAAATTACGAAAACTGTTTGTAGTTTTAGAAAAAAAGTTTTTCTTTGAACCGCTACAGACACAACAAAAACTACAATGAAAGGACCTATAAGTCAATTTATAGAAAAACACTACCTTCATTTCAATGCAGCAGCGTTGGTAGATGCTGCTAAAGGATATGAAGAACATTTACTTGATAACGGCAAAATGCTGATTTCCCTGGCTGGTGCTATGAGTACAGCCGAGCTTGGAAAATCTTTAGCAGAAATGATACGTCAGGATAAGGTACACATTATTTCCTGTACGGGAGCCAACCTTGAAGAAGACATCATGAATCTGGTGGCACACAACTCTTACAAGAGAGTTCCTAACTACCGGGACTTATCTCCTCAGGAAGAATGGGATTTATTAGAAAACCATTACAATCGTGTTACCGACACCTGTATTCCTGAAGAAGAAGCTTTTAGAAGATTACAATCCCACCTGTACAATATCTGGAATAATGCCAATTCAAAAGGAGAACGTTATTTTCCTCACGAATTCATGTACCAGATGATTAATTCAGGTGTATTGGAACAATACTACGAAATTGACCCAAAAGATTCCTGGATGGTTGCAGCTGCTGAAAAGAACCTGCCTATAGTAGTTCCGGGTTGGGAAGACAGTACGATGGGTAATATTTTTGCTTCTTACTGTATTAAAGGCGAATTCAATCCTACCACGATGAAAAGTGGAATCGAATATATGATGTGGCTGGCTGATTGGTATACTAAGAACTGTTCCGGTAAAGGAATCGGTTTCTTCCAGATCGGTGGTGGTATTGCCGGTGACTTCCCTATTTGTGTTGTTCCAATGCTGTATCAGGATATGGAAATGCATGATGTTCCTTTCTGGAGCTATTTCTGTCAAATTTCAGATTCGACTACAAGTTACGGTTCTTATTCCGGAGCTGTTCCCAACGAAAAAATCACTTGGGGAAAACTTGACATAAATACGCCCAAATTTATTGTAGAATCCGATGCGACTATTGTTGCTCCTTTAATCTTTGCTTACTTACTAGATTTATAAATATTCATTATGAGAAGAATTATCGTAGACTATGCTAAACTAACCGGGGATATACTAAACTTATTAGTAGAGAAATTCCCTGAAGGTTATGACGACACCGACATCATTCGTTTCAGGAATGCCCAGAACGAGTTAATCGAGGCTGTAGAGGTTAGGACTGAAGATACTATTTACTTAGTTAAAGTCAGTACCAAGCTTGCGAGCCGTATGGAAAAATTTGATGAAGAAGAAGATATTGATTCAGTTGTAGAACCAATTGAACCGATCAAAGGTTTAGACGATGACGATGATATGCCATCTGACGATGGTGATGATGAGGAAGAAGATTTGTTGAAAGACAAAGGTGGTTCTGATGATGGTGACGATGATGAAGATGATGAGGATTTTGAATCTTCAGACAATTTTGATGATGACGAGGATGATGAGGAATAAAATTATAAATCATTAATTTAAATAAACTAAAAATCCCAAATTCCAGATGGAACTTGGGATTTTTTATTAGTATAATCAATATTGTCAATTAATAAAATTACAAATATCTTTCTTCAAAAACTCTTTGATGATGGTTTTGATGCCCAATGATGACAAAACCCAGAGCCCTTACTGAAATGGTATTTTTAGAGGCAATGCCTTTACGCATCAGCTCCTTATCAGACAAAGACTTAAATAAAGATAAGGTTGCCTGACGTACAACAGCCAGTTCCGAAAGCAAATCCTGAATACTTCTTTTAGAGGCATTAGCTTCAACAACATAGTCATTTTCTTCAAAGCCGGGCAATTCGGTTTTATCGTTTCTGGCAAACCGCAACGCACGATAAGCAAATATTCTTTCAGCATCTATTAAGTGAAGAATAATATCTTTGATAGTCCATTTGCCTTCTGCATAGCGGTAATCAAATTTATCCATTGGAATGTTCTGAACGAATTTAATGAAGCGGTGCACAGAAATTTCCAGTTCTTCTGTGAGCGTGTATTCGCCCGAAACCTGATTGATATAATTAGCATAAAAACCTGCAAATTCATCAGGTTGTAAATCGGTTGGTTTCATTGTTTTTTGATTATTAATAGTTATCACAAATCTAAGTAAATATCTGTCAGCTATTCCGTAAATATTAAAAACTACACGGTTTATGAGCCATTAAATTTCTTAACTTATACACTTTATGCCGAATTCCTTGCTGCATTAGTATTACCGAATAACGAACGTGTCACCAGCTTTTCATATACTGCTAATAAAGTTTCATCAACAGCATTATTACGTTTCATTTCAATGATCATTGATGAGGCATATTGCTGGATTGCCAATAAAGGCATTACAATCTGTTCCCGTATGGCTATAGATGCTTTTCCGTCCGGATAATTTTCCATCAATTCTTTATGATCGGCTATTTTGAGCAATAAGCGTTTGGTTTCAAGGAATTCATCATAAATAATCTGCCAGAATTCACCAAACTCGGGATCATCTTTCATGTAAGCCGTAAGTGGGAAGAAACATTTTGCAAGTGACATCATACTATTTTCCAATAAAGTCCGGAAAAAAAGTGAATCATCATAAAGTTGTTTTACCTCTTCCCATTGGCCATTTTCTTCATATTGTTTAAGTGCTGTTCCAACGCCAAAAAAACCGGGAACATTCTGTTTCAACTGGCTCCAGGCACTCACAAACGGGATTGCTCTTAAATCTGAAAAGTTGAGCCCGCCATCTGAATTCCTTTTTGAAGGACGGCTTCCAATATTGGTTTTAGCATAGTATTTCAGCGTACTGATTTGTTCCAGATAGGGAATGAATTTAGGATGCGCCTTGAAGTCAAGATACTTTTGATATCCAATCTGAGCCAGATTATCAATAAT